>NZ_CAWQOY010000133.1:0-40518 GCF_963896525.1 Nodularia sp. LEGE 04288 | reverse complement strand
CCCCCAACCCCCTCCCCGCAAGCGATGAGGGGGCTAAGAGTACTTCATATAATAATTGGAAATCGCTGTATCAGTTGTTAGTTATCAGTTATCGGGCTAGAAAATTGTGATAACTGTTCACTGTAATTGCTTGTTTCATTTCGCGGACGGCTCTTTCGATTCCTACTAATGCGGCTCGACTGATAATGGTATGACCAATGTTCAGTTCTTCCATTCCTGGTAGTGCAGCCACCGGATAAACGTTCCAGTAGGTGAGTCCATGACCTGCGTTGATGCGTAAGCCTGCTTTTATTGCTTGTTCACATCCTTGAGCTAATACCGCTAATTCTTGCTGGCGATGAGTTTCGTCTTTAGCCTCAGCGTACTGCCCGGTGTGCAGTTCAATAAATTGCGCTTTCACCTTGACAGATGCTTCAATTTGTGCTGGCTGTGCGTCGATAAATAAACTAACGGGAATACCAACGCTCTGCAATTTATCTACTATCTCACCTATTCTAGCAATTTGTCCGACAATATCTAATCCGCCTTCTGTTGTGACTTCTTCGCGCTTTTCGGGGACTAAGGTCACGTAATCGGGTTTGATATCGAGGGCGATCGCTAACATTTCGTCTGTAGCGGCCATTTCTAAATTGAGATGCGATCGCACTGTCTGCCGCAAGAGTAGCACATCTCTGTCTTGAATATGTCGCCGATCTTCCCGTAGATGCACTGTAATCCCATCTGCACCCGCTAATTCTGCTAGTACCGCCGCCGCTACGGGGTCTGGTTCCACTGTCCGCCGCGCTTGGCGAATGGTAGCGATGTGGTCAATGTTAACTCCCAGTGTAGGCACCCTTGTATCTCCCTATCTATAATCCCTAAGTCTTGATTTTAAAGGATTTTAGCGGCTGCTTGAGCAAATTTGAGTCAATGTAATTATAGTGGTGCGATCGCCTTTGGCGGGGCGTAGTCCATCGCCTAAATTACAAAGCCGGATTTAGAATAATATTTACACCCACTCTTTGAGGTCGATATGCTTTTAGAACTACAACAGATTATCGTCAAACCAGGACAAGAAATGTTGCTAAAAGATATTAGTTGGCAGCAGTTAGAGAATATTTTGGCAGAAATGGGAGAAAAACGGGCTGCACGCATTTCTTATAGTGATGGTTGGCTAGAAATTATGGTTCCTTTACCTGAACACGAAAAAGATAAAGAAATTGTTGGGGAGTTGGTAAGAATTTTATTAGACTACCTCCAAATTGATTTTGAACCTTTTGGTTCCACCACACTAAAAAATGAACAAATGCGGCAAGCAGTGGAACCAGATACTTGTTTTTATATTCAAAATCAAGCTGCTGTAATTGGGAGAAATCGTCTTGATTTAACTGTAGATCCACCACCAGATTTAGCAATTGAAATTGATATTACTTCCCGGACTCGATTTGATAATTATGAAATTTTGGGAGTTCCTGAACTTTGGCGATATACAAAAGAAGGTTTAGAAATTTCTGTAATACAGGAAGGAAAGTATATCAAAGTGCCATCTAGCCCTAATTTTCCTGATATCCCCATTGTGGAATTAATTAATGAGTATGTTCAGCAATGTTTAACTATTGGCAGAAGTCAAGCTATACGTAATTTTAGAACTTGGCTCAACAGTAATTTATAATAAATTTTTATTTATACATCTTAATTACAAATAAACTAATTCAAGGATTAATCCGCACAAACTCATACTTATCAATGCCTGATTTTTTTTGAATTTTGATTAATACAAAATCACCCTTGCGATCGCCCGATGGTTCAAATTTGATGTTTCCAACTGCACCACCATCAGCAGAAAAATTTGAGTTGCGTAGCACCTGTTGCAACTCAGAACGGGTGTTACTTTGTTGTAAGCCTTTGATAATTGCTTTAGTCGCGTCATAAGCTGTAGCCGTTCGCCAATTGACAATTCCACCCCAAAGGTTTAGAGCATTGTTTGCAAAGGGATTGTTTGGAAATGCCTGTGGATGCCAAGCTGCGGTCAGTACCATGCCATTAACATCGGCTTTTCCTTTTTCTAAGGTTTCGTTAGTGTACATAGTAGGGCTGCTGAATATCGGTAGCCCTCTTTGATTAGCAGCTTTTGCAAGCTTTATGGCATTAGAAATTCTATCTATATGTGGAGCTAAGAACAAGGCATTTGCTCCACTATTAATAGCTTCAGAAATTTTGACCTCGGCATTCAAGTTATCATCTGACAAATCACAATGTGTATTATTAATCGTGGCACGAGCCTCTACAACTGCTGTAACAAAGTGATCCCTAACAGAATCATTATCTAAATTTCTGAAATCACGACAAATAGCAATGTTACTTGTATCAACTGTTGTGATGATATAGTTAGCGAGTTTAACTGCTGATAAACGAATTCTGGGAATAGCACGAAATATATATGTGCCAGCATTAGAAAAGCCGTCGGAAAAGCCTGTCGGAGCAATCATGACTAATCCTCCAAGTTCATACTTTGGCGCAGCACGCAAGGAAGCATCGCTAGTGTTATGTCCTACTACAGCTAGGATGTTATTATCTTTGACAAATTGAGAAGCGATTCTTTCGGATTGAACTGGATCATTATTATCGTTAGCAATTTCTACGAGTAAAAGTTTACCTTGAATACCGTTATTATTGTTAACCTCATTTTGTGCTTGTGCTACACCACGCAGTAGCTCTTGTGCAACATCTGGATTACTACCAATGGGTACACTGACGGCTATTTTCAGCCTTTGTGTTTGCTGAAGCGCTTTGGCGTTATTTAAATAAATTAACGCTTCCGGGTCACTCCGATTAGTCCGATTAGCTTGGCGGTATAAATTTAACTTATTAATAGCAGTCTGACAATCACCCTTGGCCAATGCTTTAACTCCAGCCTGTTTATCTGGATTTGTATTTTGTGTCAATAAAATTTCTTCACCTACACTCATTTTATCACTGAAAGTATATGTATCTACAGCACAAGATTTAGGTACAGATGGACGTAAAAACATAGCAAATACAGTGCCGCCAATAATTGTTCCAATAATAATTCCCAATCCTGTATTCTTATTCAAGATATTGCTATTTAGGGAACTTGCAATATCTGAAGATACTGGAGTTTTATTAGTTTGTTGTTTAGCAATTATAGGAGCTTCAATTAGGGCGATCGCTTCATCGGTTAGTCCTAATACTTGTTGAAAACGTTTCAAGTCAGTGATAGCTTTATCACTGAGAGGAAATTTCAATTCAATTTCTTTACCTAAAGCCTGCTCATACCGAGACAATTTCTGTTGATAAATTTTGAAAGGTTCTAAAACTTGATTTTCAATTCCCTTAGCTTCCTCAGTTGTTAGTTGTAGCTTATTTCTTAGCTCCTCTAATGCAGAGCGACCTGTAGAAGAAATTTCACCGTTACCACCTTCTACCCAATACTCAACTTCTACACGATATTGTAAATGTGGGTGATCATTTGGTGCTTTGGCAAGATTAATTTTATAACCCTCTTTAATAGCATATATTTGCGGTTTCATTGCTGGCGATGCTTCTTGCACTTTTCTAGTAGCATATTCATGCAATTCATCAACACTTATCCAACCATCTTTATCTTTATCTGCTACACCAGTTCCCAAGCCTTCCACTACATAGCGGGTATAAATTGAGGTATCTGTCCCTGTATCTTCAAAAGAATATTCGGTTGAAGTCGAAGATGTCAGAATTGCCCGTCCTTCTCCGCCTAATTGATTCTTGACATCCACAAAACCATTATCTTTTGCTGACATTCCCTCCGCAAACGCGCCACTAAAGCAACAATCAAGAATCACTACCTCCCGTTTGGAGCGGCTATTACTCATGACATCATGCACAAAGCTAGCTGGTACTGTTGTGGCTTGAAGCAGTAAGCCGTTGTCAGTTTTACGGGTGTTACGAGTGGCAAAATACAGATGACCACGTTCGTCTTTGATACCGTGACCAGAAAAAAATAGCAGTATCAAGTCATCTTTTTGACGACCATTGCCATTAATACCCTTAAATAAAATTTCTATGGCTTCTGCCATTTCTTGTCTTTGAGGATTAACCAGCTTTTCTACATCAAAATTGCCAATTTCTGGGTGCTGTAAAACTCGCTCCATTGCCTCCACATCTTTTACTGCTGCTGGTAATGGGGGAAGACCACCTTCATATTCACTGACTCCGATTAGCAGTGCAAATTTCGCCATTTTGCGATTTTTCCTCTGTGATTTAATACCTCAGTTACCTGCAATAAACTTTTGCGCTTGTTCAATAGCAGTGATTAATTCTTGACTACTACTAGCCTTGATTTTCAGTTTTTTACCGTTAGCTTCGACTTCCAATTCAATGGTTTTGTTACCGAGGCGATCGCCTAGAAATCCCAGCAATTTCTTAGTATTGCCAATACTGACTTCAGCCCGTAAAACCCCCAGCAGAAAACCACCAACCGGCTTGCTGGCTTCAGGTATTTCTGTAACTGCTACGAGTCCTGCGCTTTCTACATCTAACTCTTTTATCTCTCGCAAGAGATTGTGCGTTTCCCGTTCTTGTTCCTCTGCATCTAAGTCAGGATTGGCAAGAGTGATCGTGAGTGTGACATTAGATTGAGAACTCATATTGTATATTTTTAGATTTTCTAGCAGTGAATAGTCTAGTATATTTTCTGAGTATACTTGTATAACATCCTAATTTATTAACTAATTTATGGTAAATTCTGTAATATTTTGACAAAACTTAGCCAAAAATCTGTAGAGATGCGATACGCCCTAACTTGAAGCACTGGTATAAAAGCGCAAAGCAAACCGCCAAAATACACTGGAAACCCAGAACAGGACTATAGCTAAAACTCCAGCACCTATAGACCAACTAATTTGACCCCGACCCAGCATCGCTTCTGCTGGTATAGTTGTTAAAAATGCCACAGGGACTACAAAGGTGAAGAAAAAGCGGTAAGCGGTGGGATAAGCTACCATAGGATATCTGCCAGCTTCTAACAAACCCCGTAAAACTTCAGTGGCATTGTATATTTTTACAAACCAAATGCTAGTTGCACCCAGCATAAACCACAAACTATAAAGAATTACCAAGCCGAATAACAATGGCACTGCACTCATCAGGTAATTATTGATTCCTAAACCTAAGCGGTTACCTGCATAGCCAATGACAATACTGCCAAAAACTAAATCTGGTACTCCCCAAGGTGACAAGGTATGAGTGGAAAGCCAAAACTGACTGCGGATAGGTTTGAGGAGGACAAAATCTAATGTCCCTTCCTGAACATGGCGAACAATGCGATTTAGGTTCGGCGCGAGAAAGGTAGCTGCAAAGCCTTGTAACAACGTGAAAATTCCCAAAACCAACAAAGCTGCAAACCATGACCAGCCCGGAAAGGTGTAGTCAGTACGGTAAAATAAGAATAATCCAAAAAGACTGCCGGCGAGATTACCCAAACTGCTGAGGGTAGCTATGAGAAAATTGAGGCGATACTCCATCTCAGCTGCGATCGCGGTACTCCAAAATATCCCTAATAGTTGCCAATATCTGCTCATTTTGCACCCTTAACCTCATATATTGCCAGCATAGCTAATCATTGGCAATCTTGGCCAGTGGATGAACTATTCAACCTAAAATGAAATTATCGTGCATAAATTAAATTTCCCAGATTAAATGATTAAACTCGACCAGTTTTTAAAGTTTATGGGTGTAACCTCAACTGGAGGACAAGCCAAACTGATAATTCTTGATGGTGGTGTCAAAGTCAATGGTACAGTTGAAACCCGACGCGGACGAAAATTAGTATTAGGCGACAAAGTAACAGTAGAAGGGCAAACTTTCGAGGTCGAACTATAATGTATCCCTTTCCTGCAAAAATCTGTCCTTAAAACCCTACCCGACCTGTAATATCGCCAAACTGCCCCTTTCCACTCACGGGTAGGGTTCGGGGTATGATGCTTAAGGCATCGAACTTGATATAAATTTTTTCATATAATCACTAATTACTTTTTATTTATTTTTAAATTTCAAAATCAGGTAATCGACTGCGATATTTGTGCCAAAACGTGACTAGCTTAGGGTTAAAAAACTAAATAGGAAAGTTAATTACCGCCTTTAGGGTTAGCCTGTCATCAGTGTGTTGTAGAAACTCGACAACTTTTGGTTGTATGGAGTGGTTGAACCCTTGATTTGCTGGCATTTTTGTCAAGAATATGCTCATTTGAATACATTCTGGATTTAGCAATTTATTGATGCTTTATATCTTGAGTTAGGCGAAGAAATTGCCCTAATTCAGATGGATCTAGCACGCGTTCATGTAACGAATAAATTTCGCTGAACAGAGAATTTAATTATGATCTGTCAACCCGCACATAGTCCAGAGATCAATTGCATTGAACGAGTTTGGTAAGCAGGAATAAACCAAACTATATTACAACTCGTAAATACTCCTGAAACCCTCACCAATGACTAATGACAAAGGACAAATGACGACCCTAGCCAGTTAACTTTATTTACGCCGACATACTTAATTTATTCAATACCAAGTTCAAGGCGAAGTTTTGACAACACTTGAATAATTACGAGAGCGCTGACAAGAAGGGAACTGAAAAATCACGCCAGAATAAATCTGCTGGTTTTTATCTGATAATTTCATTCTGGAAGCCCTATTCTAGGAAGCTGAATCTTAAATTGGTATTAGCATATTCTGATTAGTATAAAAACTCTATTTGGTAGTATTATTTTAAAGTTGGTATTGTTTTTGCGAAAAGATTTAAACTTAAAACTTTTTATGGTTAATACAGGTCGGGAGCCATTACCTTTACACGAACTTATTTCCCAGATATTAACACCGGAATCTTCCGTTCAGAAAGGAAGGGGACTGCTATCGGGATTGGGTAGTATGCAAGCACTCAATCAGCGCCTTGTTAATCAACCCTTACCCGATTTCATCAACGCGAGTTTGCGGGGAATTAGTCAGGTTATTTTCGTGAATAACCCTTTAAGTGGATTACTCATCCTCACGGCCATGTTTATTCAGTCTCCTTGGCTAGGAAGCATGACTCTACTTGGATCTGCCGCCGCAACGCTGACTGCAATCCTCGGCAAATCGAATCGAGGCGCGATTCAGAATGGCATATATGGGCTGAATGGAACGCTGATTGGGGCAGCACTGGCATTTTTTGGGGCGTTTGGGAATGGAGCCTGGAATCCTGTTTGGGCGATCGCTAACATTATCCTCTCTGGGTTAACGGTCGTGGTGATGGAGACAGTAGGAACGTGGTTTGCTACCCGGTTCAGAGTTGCGCCACTGGGCATACCATTCAATGGCGTAATCTTGACTTTTCTACTCTTGCTAGTATTTTTGCCTCAATCTCTCTTTGATCTTGGCCCGCCACCACCCCTTTTTTCCGACGGTGAGATTGACAGATTTCGCTTACTACAATCGCTACCAACCAGCTTGGGGCAAATCTTTTTTGTAGATCAGGTGATTTCAGTTTTGTTAGTCGTCTTAGGAATCGCCATTTCTACCCCAATTGGTGCATTAGTAGGATTACTTGGTTGTGGGATGTACTTACTAGCAGGATTGTTGCTGGGAATTAAACCAGACCAACTTTACACAGGCTTTTGGGGATATAATGCGGCTCTAACTGCAACAGCTATTGGGGGAGTATTTTACACACCAAACCGCCTGAGCATTACCATCGGAGCAATCTCCGCCTTCTTCGCCTCGATTGTCAGCATTCTCCTGTCTCCCTTGTTCTCGCTGCTGAAATTACCGGTTTTGTCTGTGCCTTTTGCCATTGTCACCATTGGCTGTCTTTTAGTATTGCAGCGATCGCTACCTTCCCTCGTGCCTGTGGTGCTACACACCGTTGCGAGTCCAGAGGAACATAGACAGAGATTTCTGATTGCCAAAGAAATTATTACCAGTTTCCGGCAACAACTCAGAGCCGCACTGAAAGGAGAAAAATGCAATATTTTGTTTGATCAGGCTTCTGAGGCGATTAAAGGCGATTTACGCTATATCTTTGATGCGATGGATTGCGATCGCAGTGGGTTTCTTTCCAAGGAAGAACTAGCAGATCACCTGCAACAAGCCGGAAAACTTGTTTCAGATCAGGAACTCACTTATCTGTTCAAGAGCATCGATAGAGATAATAATGGCACGATTGATTTTGAAGAACTTGGGGAATTGATGTTACGCCATCGACGGCTGATGTCAAAATACACAGAATTTGTTACCTACTTTTTGCCCATTGATGCTAATGAAGATGATGCCATTGGGATAGACGAGATGAATATAGCGATCGCTAGCGTCGGAGAACTGCCTTTGTCGAAAGATGAAATCATCTACCTACAAGAGAAAACAGAAGGACAGCCCTTGAGTTGGAACCAATTTATTGAACTGCTGCTGGTGCTGTAAACAGGACTGGAGATGAGTTTTGAAGTGGGGGAGAAATTGGCGATCGCCACCTGATTAATACTCTCTACTAAATTATTGAGAGAACAAATTAAATACATAACTCAGAGGCAAATTAACCTATGACAACTTAATTAAGCATACCCAAAATTATTCTCGATGCCGATCCAGGTGGAGATAATATTTTTGCCTTTCTGTGGCTTCTGAGTTTAGTAAAAAAACAATATGCTGAACTTGGCGCTGTGACTTCTGCTGATGGAAATGTTGCAGCTAAAATTGGTATTAGACATTTGGGATGCTTCCAACATACATTGATTTGTAATTAATGTCACAAATTAAGAATTTACGAATGTTCCATGTTGGACATTCAAAGCTTTTCATATATGTAATATGTTCTAAATAGCAAGCTAATTTACATTGTTCAAATATTTATTTGAAACATCTAAGCATTTTTGAAAGTTTATCTTAATTTTTTTGACAATTAGTAAAAAAATCTTTAAGCTAAGAGATAGGTTACACAAATCAAACAAAAAACAGCATTTTTGTTAGATAAATTAAAAATTGCTGTTGTAGATGATCGAAATGAACAAATAAATCGAATTGAATCATTGATGATAAATAGTAACTGCATCCTGTGAGGCTACAAATAGAGATGTAGCATTGCTATGTCTTGAAATTAACCGGATTTCGCCACGTATATCTGATAGCCTGCGTGGCGTAGCCATACAAACTCCGGTCAAATGTAAATAAGTGTAGCGGTGTACTGTCAATATTGACGATTGAGGTGCGATAGATATGTCCAGGAGAACACAATGCTTGAGTATCTGACATCCTTGAATGACCACAATCTGCCGTATCCAGATACGATGCACCCCATCGTTGTCCACTTCGTAATCGCGATGGTTTTGTTTGCATTCTTCTGCGATATACTAGGTTATTTTACTGGTAGAACTCATCTTTATGAAGTGAGTTGGTGGAATATGTGTGTGGCGACGATCGCTATCTTTGTGGCGATTATTTTTGGTCAATTTGAAGCAGGTTTAGCACAACCTTACGACTTAGTTAAATCAGTGTTGAATGTACATACATTAGTGGGTTGGTCGCTGTCTGGAATTATCGCTTCAATTACAGCTTGGCGCTATGTGATTCGTAGCCGCAACCCTTACAAATTGCCAATTCATTATATGTTAGCTGGGTTGTTTTTGACCCTGATTGTGGGCGTGCAAGTATATCTCGGAGATCAACTGGTTTGGGTTTATGGACTGCACACAGTACCAGTTGTTGAAGCAGTCAAGGAAGGTATCTTGCCATGAACTCTGAACTCATTGATCAATTAAGCTCACAATTGGGCGCAAATGGATTACCTTACTCAATTCCCATTCATCCCAACTTAGTCCATCTGACTTTGGGTTTGTTCATCATTGGGATTACCTTTGATATTGTCGGGATGCTGTTCCCCTCCCAAAAATGGTTCTTCAAGTTTTTGGCGATTCCTGTAGAACGTGCCAACTTCTTTGATGTGGGCTGGTACAACATGGTAGGCGCGACTATCATTACTATCTTCACTGTAGCAGCAGGTTTTTATGAAATGTTGCTAGCAACCCCACCTGCTGATGTGAAAAGTGCCTGGGGAATGCAAGCAATGGAAACAATGCTTTGGCACGGTGTCGGTGGCGTATTCTTACTAGCGCTGATTTGTGGCATGACCATTTGGAGAGGATGGCAGCGCTTTGTATGGAGTGAAGACGCAGACCAACAAGTGCAGTGGAGTTATCTGGCTACAGGTATGGCAGTGATGTTAATCCTGTATGTCCACGGCACACTAGGGGCGCAAATGGCGGCT
This sequence comes from Nodularia sp. LEGE 04288, assembly GCF_963896525.1. Lineage (NCBI taxonomy): Bacteria > Bacillati > Cyanobacteriota > Cyanophyceae > Nostocales > Nodulariaceae > Nodularia > Nodularia sp. LEGE 04288. The sequence goes on along the minus strand of NZ_CAWQOY010000133.1, from coordinate 30,250 downwards.
GAGTTTGGCATACATAATACAGCAGATAGCTTGCTGCGCTTGGGCGAAGACCTCAACACAATGCTGAAATAACCAATGTTGGTCATTTTCAACTAATGACTCATGACTAACAACTAAATGACTAACAATTATGGAAGTGCGGAAGATTTTAAATATTTTCACCGTGTTTGTGGGTGCAATCATCGTGACTGTAATCAGTCTCTGGATAGGACAGCAGGCTTATACCTGGCTTCCCCCCCAAGCAGCAGCAGAGTCCGTGCTAATTGATGATTTGATTAGCTTCTTAGTAACTCTGGGTGCGTTCATCTTCTTGGGCGTAACCAGCACTCTGATGTATTCCATCATTTTCCATCGGGCGGAAAAGGGCGACTTCACAGATGGCCCCCACATTGAGGGTAATGTCACCTTAGAAGTTGTCTGGACAGCTATTCCTATTATGTTGGTGTTGTGGATTGCTAGCTATAGCTATCAAGTCTACGAACAAATGGGGATTCAAGGGCCAACGGAACTGGTACATTTGCATAATCCTGTGGGCATGGAATCAGCTTATGCAGCAGCAAAAGATCAACCAGTAGATGCCTTGGCGGAACCTGTAGAAAAAATTGACGTACTGGCTAAACAATGGGCGTGGGTGTTCCATTATCCTGAAACCAATATTACTAGTACAGAGTTGCATTTACCAAGCGATCGCCGGGTACGTTTAGCACTAACATCAGAAGATGTGCTGCATGGCTTCTATATTCCTGCATTCCGCCTCAAGCAAGATATCGTTCCCAACCACACCATTGACTTTGAATTTACCCCCATCCGTGCGGGACAGTATCGGTTAACCGACTCCCAATATAGCGGTACATACTTTGCGACCATGCAAGCCAATGTAGTCGTGGAATCTCCCGAAGATTACCACCAATGGCTATCCCACGCTGCAACCCAACAACCCACAGCAGCACACAATCAAGCAGCCTCCGAGTATGCCCAAGCAGCTAGTCAGTCAGTCAAAACTGGTTGGACTACCGTCGCCCCTGCGGCATCTCCTGTAGTCAATTATCCTGGTTAAAAGGAAACTCACCGATGACAAATATCCCTCTCGCAGGCATCAGTCACCCTGGTGAGAACCCAGGTGGCTGGAAGCAATACTTCAGCTTTAGCACCGACCACAAGGTAATTGGTATACAGTACCTTGTCACCTCATTTATCTTCTTTCTCGTCGGCGGTATGTTCGCAATGGTAATTCGGGGAGAACTAATTACACCCGAATCAGACCTAGTTGACCGGACAGTATATAACGGAATGTTCACCATGCACGGCACTATCATGCTGTTTTTGTGGACATTTCCCTCCCTAGTCGGCTTTGCCAACTATCTAGTCCCGCTAATGATTGGGGCGCGAGATATGGCATTTCCCCGACTCAATGCTGTGGCCTTTTGGATGGTGCCGGTCGTCGGAACACTGTTAATGGCCAGTTTCTTAGTCCCTGGTGGCCCAGCCCAAGCCGGTTGGTGGTCTTACCCACCAGTTAGTCTGCAAAACCCCACCGGTAACTTGATTAATGGTCAAGTGCTGTGGTTACTAGCAGTAGCCATATCCGGCGTATCCTCAATTATGGGGGCAGTAAACTTTGTCACCACCATTGTGAAAATGCGCGCCCCAGGTATGGGCTTCTTTCGGATGCCTTTATTTGTCTGGGCAGTATTTAGCGCCCAAATTATCCAATTATTTGGATTACCAGCACTTACAGCAGGTGCAGTCATGCTGTTACTAGACCTGACAGCTGGTACTGCCTTTTTCAACCCCAGCCACGGGGGTAATCCAGTCATGTTTCAGCATTACTTCTGGTTTTACTCCCACCCTGCCGTTTACGTGATCATTCTGCCCATCTTTGGGATTTTCTCAGAAATATTCCCTGTCTACTCCCGCAAACCATTGTTTGGCTACAAAGTAGTTGCCATTTCCTCAATGTTAATTGCCGTAGTCAGTGGTATTGTCTGGGTACACCATATGTATGTCAGTGGTACACCAGGCTGGATGCGGTTGATATTCATGCTGACCACCATGTTTGTATCCGTACCGACAGGCATTAAAGTATTTGCCTGGGTAGCCACCATTTGGGGCGGTAAACTGCGGCTAGATACAGCCATGCTGTTTTCCCTGGGTGCTTTAGTAATGTTCGTCTTTGCAGGCATCACAGGCATTATGCTGTCCTCAGTACCTGTAGACGTTCACGTAAATAATACATACTTTGTCGTCGGTCACTTTCACTACGTTCTTTTTGGCACAGTCACGATGGGCTTATATTCTGCCATCTACCACTGGTTCCCCAAAATGACCGGACGGATGTACTACGAAGGCTGGGGTAAACTACACTTTTGGTTAACATTCATTGGCACTAACCTCAACTTTCTGCCCATGCACCCATTAGGATTGCAAGGAATGTTACGCCGAGTTTCCTCCTACGCCCCAGAATACGAATTTTGGAACATTATCGCTAGCCTGGGCGGATTTCTCTTAGGAATGTCTACCTTACCCTTCATTTTCAACATGGTAGTTTCCTGGATGCAAGGCGAAAAAGCCCCCGATAATCCCTGGCACGCCATTGGACTAGAGTGGATGGTTTCCTCACCCCCCCCAGTGGAAAACTTTGAACAAATTCCCATCATCATCTCCGAACCCTACGGCTACGGTAAAACAGAACCCTTAACAGCCAACAATCCCGCATTAAAAAACGCAGACTAAACTTCCTTCGCGCACCTACCCTGCGGGAACGCCTAACGGCGTATGCGCTTCCCTCCGCGTTCCTCTGCGTTTAAAAAAGGAGAATTCCCCTCAATGGACAGTTCCATCAACCCAGACGAATTACAACTACCTCACCATAACTCAGGCGTTGAACACGAACACGACGAAGAAGGCAACAAAATGTTTGGCTTCATCGTGTTCCTCCTCTCAGAAAGCGTCATCTTCCTGAGTTTCTTCGCCGGATATATCGTCTACAAAACCACAACTCCCAACTGGCTACCAGCCGGAGTTTCAGGACTAGAAATCACAGAACCTGCAATCAACACAGTTATTCTGGTTTCCAGTAGCTTCGTGATTTACTTAGCAGAACGCGCCCTGCAAAACCACAATTTAAAGCAATTTCGCCTGTATCTCGCCGCCACTATGGCAATGGGTAGCTACTTTTTAGTGGGACAAGGTATTGAATGGAGTAACCTAGAATTTGGCTTCACTTCCGGGGTATACGGTGGGATGTTCTACCTGCTAACTGGTTTTCACGGTTTGCACGTTTTCACCGGTATTCTGTTGCAGTTAATTATTTTTGTGCGTTCTTTTTTCCCTGGGAACTACGAGTCAGGTCACTTTGGCGTGAATGCGACTTCGTTATTTTGGCATTTTGTAGATGTGATTTGGATTGTTTTGTTTATTCTCATTTATATTTGGCAATAAGCCCTTGGGGATGCTTCACTGAAGTGGGTGGTGTCCCCAATTTTTTAACTAATAGCACCAATGAGTGATCAAGATCATTTGTGCTGTGTGACGGTGAACATCACCTTAATTCCTTTTCTAGTTTTTCAAGGGATAACCTATGTTTAAGACTACATTTTTTGGCAAAAGTATTGATCTAGGAAAGAGAATTGCGGTACTAGTTTGGGAATAATAAATTCATAAATTGGCAAAATTTATTGGTAAGGACATGATCCCAGAGAGCATTGCCGGATATCACTTCAGAGAACAAATCTATAATGGTTCTAGAACCCTGGTTTATCGAGGGGAACGACTGGTTGACTCGTTACCTGTGGTGATTAAACTGCTGAAAAATCCTCATCCCAGTTTCAGCGAACTGGTGCAATTTCGCAATCAGTACACGATCGCTAAAAATCTTCACTCACCCCTAATTATCCAAACCTATAGCCTAGAACCTTACCAAAATGGTTACGCTTTGGTCATGGAATATTTTCCGGGAATCTCTTTGAAGGATTATTTAAATTCTGTAGAAATATTATATCCAGAGTCTCTAGAAGAATTTTTGCTGATAGCGATCGCTCTTGGCAACGCCTTAGAAATACTATATCGCGATCGCATTATTCATAAAGATATCAAACCCAGCAATATTTTAATTAATCCAGATACACAAAAAATTAAATTAATTGACTTTAGTATTGCATCCTTACTACCAAGGGAAACTCAAACTTTGACGAATCCCAATGTATTAGAAGGTACACTTGCTTATATTTCCCCAGAACAAACCGGAAGAATGAATCGGGGAATTGACTACCGGACTGATTTTTATTCTTTAGGTGTCACCTTCTATGAGTTACTGACAGGAGAGTTACCTTTTCAATCAGATGACCCAATGGAGTTGCTACATTGTCATATTGCTAAAGCAGCACCATTAGTCCATGAAATCAACCCCCAAATCCCCCCTGTGCTTTCAGAAATTGTTAGCAAATTAATGGCAAAAAATGCCGAAGACCGCTATCAAAGTGCATTGGGACTGAAATATGATTTAGAAACTTGTTTACATCAGCTAGAAGAAACTGGTGAAATTAAGACTTTTGAGCTTGGGCAACAAGATGTGTGCGATCTGTTTCTCATCCCCGATAAACTCTATGGACGGGAAGCAGAAATAGAAACCCTACTGCAAGCATTTGAAAGAGTCAGTCTTGGAGCTACAGAAATGATGCTAGTAGCTGGATTTTCAGGTATTGGGAAAACTGCGGTTATCAACGAAGTTCATAAACCAATTGTGCAGCAACGGGGTTATTTTATTAAAGGAAAATATGACCAATATCAAAAGAATATTCCTTTCAGTGCATTTGTGCAAGTATTTCGGGATTTAATGGGACAATTGTTAACAGAAAGTGATACTCAAATCCAGCAATGGAAAAGTAAGATTTTAGCAGCTGTTGGGGAAAGTGGACAGGTGATTATCGAAGTCATCCCCGAATTATCGAGAATTATTGGTCAACAACCGCCTGCTGTGGAATTATCAGGAAGAGCAGCACAAAATAGATTTAATTTATTGTTCCAAAAGTTTAGCCAAGTCTTTACTACTCCTGAACATCCTTTAGTGATATTCTTGGATGATTTACAATGGGCTGATTCGGCATCTTTACATTTAATGCAGTTACTGATTAGTCAATCAGTAAGGGGATATTTATTATTAATTGGTGCTTATCGAGATAATGAAGTTTATCCTGCCCATCCTTTGCTCTTAACTTTGGCAGAGATGCAAAAAGCTCAGGCTAAGATTAACACAATTACATTAGCTCCTTTGAGTAACACAAGTTTAAATCAATTGGTGTGTGATACCCTAAATTGTCCTCTAGAAGTTGCTCAACCATTAACTGATATTATTTATCAAAATACTCAAGGTAATCCGTTTTTTAGTAGACAATTTTTCAAAGCTCTCTATGAAGAAAAATTAATTGTTTTTAATATTGCCAAAAATTACTGGCAATGTGATATTACAGTGATTAAAGGCTTAAGTATTACTGATGATGTGGTGGAATTTATGTCCTTGCAGTTGCAGAAGTTGCCCGCAAGGACGCGGAATGTTTTGAAACTTGCAGCTTGTATTGGTAATCAATTTGATTTAGCCACTTTAGTAATTGTTTCTAGACAGTCAGAAATTGAAACTGCATCAGATTTATGGAGAGCATTACAAGAAGGTTTCATCCTACCTGAAAGTGAAGTTTATAAGTTTTATGTTGGACGAGAAACGTCAGATGTAGAAAAAAGTTCACAGATATTTAAGTATAAATTTCTCCATGACCGTGTGCAACAAGCTGCCTATTTTTTAATTCCTGAAGCCGAAAAACAAGTTACTCACCTGAGAATTGGGCAGTTACTTCTAGAAAAAACCCCAGCAACACAAAGAGAAGATAAGATTTTTGAGATTATTAACCAATTGAATGCTGGAAGCAGCTTAATTGTTCAGCAAACAGAACGCCATGAATTAGCGCAGTTAAATTTAATAGCTGGTAAAAAAGCTACGGCTGCAACTGCGTATGCGGCTGCGTTAAGATATTTCAATTTAGGAATAGAAATTTTAGCTGCTGATAGTTGGCATCATCAGTATGATTTAACTCTAGCTCTATATATAAAAGCAACTGAAGCGGCTTATCTCAGCACTAATTTTGAAGAAATTGATAAATTTGCAGAAGAGGTAATAAGATACGCTAAAACTTTCCTGGAAAAAGTAAAAGTTTATGAAATTAAAATTTTATCATATGCAGCACAAAACAATCTCCAAGAATCGGCGGATATAGCGCTACAAATTTTGGCTCTGTTAGGAGTAAATTTTCCAGAAAAGCCCACCCAAGTTGATATTGAGCGGAGTTTAGCGGAAACAGCAACTAATTTACAGGAAATAGATATAGAAGATTTAATTGCTTTGCCAGAGATGATTGATCCGGAAAAGTTGGCAGCTATGGAGATATTAACGAGTTTAGCACCTGTAAGCTTTAAAACTTATCCCAGTTTATATCCATTAGTCATATTTACTAAAATAAATCTTTGTCTTCAATACGGTAATAATCCTCTTTCTCCATTTGCTTATGTGAGTTATGGGCTACTTTTATGTGGTGTGGTTCAAGATATTGATTCTGGGTATAAATTTGGTAAATTAGCTGAAAAAATGCTAGTAAAATTAAATATTAAAAACCTGGATGCCAAAATTTATACTATAAATTCGGCTTATATCAACTGTTGGAAAGAGCATCTAAATCTGACAGTATCTATGTTGCCGTTGGGATATCAAAAGGGCTTAGAGGCTGGAGATTTAGAATTTGCCGGTTACTCTGCATTTTTTCAAGGCTCTCATTCCTTCTATATGGGAAAGGAACTAGGAGAAACAGAAAGAACTCTTGCCAGTTATAGCAATGCTATTCATAAACTCAGGCAAGAAAATACTTTTAGTTGGAATGAAATGTATCGGCAGTTAGTGTTGAATTTGCTAGGTAGGTCTTCTGAAGTTTGCTCTTTGAAAGGTGAAGCCTACAATGAGGAGCTATTGCTACCAATTATTACTCTAGCTAATGACCGATTAGGAATGCATATATTTTATGCAAATAAACTTATTTTATGTTATTTATTTCAAGAGTACTCTTTGGCTTGGGAAAATACTCAAAAAGCAGCAGAATATTTAGATGGAGTCACAGGAATGTTTGCTGTTCCCGTATTCCATTTTTATGATTCTTTAGCTCGGTTAAGTTGTGTGATGGAAGTTATCACATCTGATCGAGATATGCTGCTGAATCAGGTAACTGCCAATCAGGAAAAGATGAAAAAGTGGGCAAGTTATGCCCCAATGAATTTTTTACACAAATACTATTTGGTTGAGGCTGAATATTATCGTGTCGTGGGTGAAAAAGCAGAGGCTATAGATTTTTATGATCGTTCTATTTTGCTGGCTAAAGAAAACGAATACATCCACGAAGAAGCCCTTGGTAATGAACTAGCAGCGAAGTTTTATTTAGCATGGGGTAAACCAAAAGTGGCTCAAGCATATATGCAAGAAGCTTACTACTGCTATACCTGTTGGGGAGCCAAAGCTAAAGTTGCAGATTTAGAAAGACGTTATCCCCAACTGCTGGCTCCCATCCTGGAGCGAATCCCTTCTCGAGTCTCTACCTATGAAACCGTCTTTCCATTGGGGACTGTTACCCAGAGCAGTTCCTCTACGAGCAGTATTACCAGTGTATCCGTTGCTCTAGATTTAGCTGCGATTCTCAAAGCTTCTCAAGCCATCTCCGGGGAAATTGAATTTGAAAACCTGCTTTCATCGTTGCTGCATATTGTGATCGAAAATGCGGGAGCTAATAAGTGTGTGTTAATGCTGATGGAGTCAGGTAATCTGCTGATTCGAGCATTAGCGGAGGTGGGGCTAAAGAACAAGGGAAATAGCAAAATTGATTTTTTTCCGATGCTGACGAATTTACAGCCTGTGGAAGAGTCACAGAATGTACCACTTGCCTTAATTAATACTGTTAAACGCAGTTTACAAGCGGAGGTGATTGTTGATGCTACGGTACATCCTCAATTAATTAATGATGCTTACATTCAGCAATATCAGCCTAAGAGTATTTTGTGTAGTCCAATTTTACATCAAGGTAAGTTGGTGGGGTTGTTGTACTTAGAAAATAATTTAGCAACTGGAGCCTTTACAAGCGATCGCGTTGAGCTGCTGAATTTACTTTGCGCGCAAGTGGCAATTTCTTTAGAAAACGCCCGATTGTATGCCCAAGAACAGGAAAAATCCCAGTCATTACAAGCATCTCTCGAACAATTAAAACAGACCAAAGCATCTCTAGCTAAAGAACGAGAGTTTTTAAATGCAATCATTCACAATATTACAGATGGGATTGTTGTTTGTGATGCTAGTAGCAAATTGACCCTATTTAATAAAGCCACTCGTGAGTTTCATGGCTTACCAGTAGAATCATTAGCAGCAGAAGAATGGAGCCAATACTTCGATCTCTATCAACCTGATGGTGAAACACCCCTATCAACCAGGGAAATTCCTCTGTTTCGCGCCTTGCAAGGGGAAATAGTCGAAAATGCCGAAATGGTCATTGCACCTAAGCATGGTGTCACCAGAATTTTGTTAGCCAGTGGACAAGCAATTTTTGATTCTGAGGGGAACAAAGTCGGTGCGGTAGTTGTGATGCGAGATATTAGCGATCGCAAACAAGCAGAACTGGCCTTGCAACAAAAATCACAAGATTTAGCACAAGCGCTAACTAATCTACAAAACGCCCAATTACAAATGGTCCAAAGTGAAAAAATGTCAGCACTGGGCAATTTAATTGCTGGGATAGCTCACGAAATGAATAATCCCCTTGGTTTTATTGCCGCCAGTCTCAAACAAGCTAAACCCACTCTGGCTGATATTGTTGAACACTTAAAACTTTATCAAGAAATTGTACCAAACAAAAGTCCAGAAATTCTTGACCATGCGTCAGAAATTGACTTGGATTATACCTTGGAAGACTTGCCCAAAATTATTGATTCTATGTCTATGGCCTGCGACAGGCTGAAAAATATCAGTACCAGTCTCCGCACTTTCTCCCGTGCTGATAGAGATTACAAAGTGCAGTTTCATATCCACCAAGGAATTGATAGCACGATTTTAATTTTGAAACATCGTCTCAAGGCCAATCAAAAACGTCCAGACATTGAAGTAGTCATAAACTATGGTAATCTCCCCCCAATTGAATGTTTCCCTGGACAACTCAATCAGGTATTTATGAATATTATCGCCAATGCCATTGATGCTTTAGATGAATTAACTTCTGGGCGGAGTTTAGCAGAAATACAAGCAAATCCTAACCGAATTATCATTACAACCTCAGTAGAAAATAATTTAGTCAAAATTGCCATTGCTGATAATGGTCAGGGAATGAATGCTGAAGTTAAACAACAGGTTTTTGACCATTTATTTACGACTAAAGCGGTTGGTAAAGGCACAGGATTAGGAATGGCGATCGCCCGTCAAATTATCGTAGAAAAACACAACGGTTCACTATCAGTAAATTCTACCCTCGGTGAGGGAACTGAATTTGTGATTACCTTACCGATTCTGGCTTAAAGTCTGTGTTACAGCAGTTCCCGGTATTATAAGGTACAGATATTAATGATAAAACTCTTGTGGTGCGGGCATCTTGCCCGCTATGTGTACCTCATAGCAGAAGGAAGTGCTGTCATAGAGTGCTTACACATTTCAACACATCTCACCCCAGCGATACCACTGACGAAAATTAGCTCCAGCACTTACAGCCAAACCAATTTGATGCTGTGAAGATAGCTCATCGTAACCGCCTTCGTTAGCGCCAATATAATACATCCGGAAACTCCCATCATCCATTGGCACTACACAAGGTGTACCCACTGCTCGTGCATCCCAATAACCAGAACCCTTTTCAGCATGGGAAAAAACGGGGATATCTGTATCTTTTTGCCAATGAATACCATCATTAGAAATCGCCAAACCAATGGAGTGATAACCACTGTTGTTGACACCTTCATAAAACATTAAATATTGCCCATTAATTTTCAGGACATGACGAGTACCAATACCCCTTTCATCAAAACTCCCAGACTCGCCCCCCCCTAAAATCTGACCAACTTTTTCCCAACGCAAACCATCGGTTGATACTGCTAAACCGACTAAAAAACCTTTGTCTGGATTCAGGGTGTGGTAGTATAATTTCCAAGTGCCATCATCATCACGCAGCACTTGCGGCCAGGCACAGAACATGGCATCAAATTCGCCGTCTTTACCTACATCAAGAATTGCCCCTTGGTAAGCACCTTCCAGTCGCACCCAATTGATCCCATCACGGGAAATAGCACAGCCAGGGCGCATCTGTAACCCTTTACCTGGAAATTTACCGATATCGATAACTGTGTGGTTACCGCCAAAGTACCACATCCAATAAAGACCATCGTGAAAGTTGACATTACTGACACCAACATGGGCGGAATCAAAGCGGTTAGTATCTGGGTGAGGTTCCAATACAGATCCCATTGTCAGTGATCCTTTGACTCGTTGCCAATTCACTCCGTCTGGGGAAATGGCTAAACCACACCGCCCAGTTGGTAAGTTAATTTGTCGATCAAAAGCAGCATCCCGACCGTAATACCACATTTTCCAGGTTCCATCGGGACAGCGCATAACCTGTGGTGCAGACACTCTCTCTGAGTCCCACCAGCCTTCTGTTCCTGGTGCTAAGACTAGACCGGGTTGATTGATTGGTGTTGTTTTTTCGCTCATGAAGTTGGAAGATAAGTTAATTAATTAAACGAACCACAGAGGCACAGAGAACACAGAGACATGAGGAAGAGAGAGGTTTATTTTGTTCTGTTCATTTCTGCTTTCTATATTATTTGTTGTTAATTTTTAAGAGTAATTTACCACAGATGGTTGATAGTTGTAGAGCCATTCTTCAAACTCAGCATCACTCACCTGTGCTTGCTGCATCATTTTACTCAGATAGGTTTCGCTATCAGCTTTATATGCACGCTTCGCCCCAATTGCGTTACGAATCTGGATAATTTGGGTGCGGGGTTTACGACTATTTTCATAATTAGCTAGGGCTGTTTCAATGCTGGAAGCATGACGAAGGCATTGGGCAAGTTCCCAGGCATCTTCAAAGGCTGTATTCGCTCCCTGCCCTAGTAATGGTACCATTGGATGGGCGGCATCACCTAAGAGCGTTACTCTGCCTTGACTCCAATTTTCTAGGGGTGGTCTGTCACATATCGGGCGTTCTACAATGTCTTCAGCCTCTGTTGCTGCTAATATTTCCTGTACTGGTTCTGCCCAACCAGAAAACTTTTCTTGGATACGAGACTTAATATCAGCAGGATTTTGGGCAAGAAATCCGTCTGGACAGAGGGAAGCTGCACTCCAAAATACATATCCGCCTCCCAAGTCGAAGAACCCAAAAATTTTGCCGTCGGATGCTGTCATGGACATGACTTCATGAGGAAGCAGTTTGGGATGACTGTATTTGAGAACAGCTCGCCAAGACATCCGACCAGCATAATCAGGTTCTCCGTCACCAATCAATGTCTGCCTAACTACAGAGTTTAAGCCATCAGCCCCAATTAACACATCTGCCTGCACGGTTTTTCCGCCTTCAAAGCAGACTTGGACTCTTTGCTCATTTTGCTCAAAACCTATGCACCTATGGTCAAGGTGGATGGCTTCAGGCGGCAGTTGAGAAGCGAAGATTTCTTGGAGACGCGACCACCGAATTTGTAACATCGGTTGACCGTATTTTTCCTGTAGTGTGACTGATTTCTGCCCAATCAATTCGCCGTTGCTTTTGTGCAATTTCAGCGTTTGAGTTTGGCTACCCGCAGCTTTTAATAACTCAGTGATTCCAGGTGCGTTAGCGTAGCTTATCGTAGATATCGCCTCAAGACTATGTAAACCATTTGGCACAAGACTCAAACCAGCACCCACTGGACGCAAAAGACGCGCTTTTTCGTATACTTGGGCATTGATGCCTTGTTTACGGAGTGCGATCGCCACGGATAAACCACCTAGTCCCGCACCGATAATTGCTACTTTATTAACCATGCTTTAAGTATTATCTCTATCAGGTATTCAGCAACTTCTCGTTGGAATTTTTCACTTTTGATATCCAGCCTTGATATAAATTCAAAATTTCTGAGTAAGAAACAGTAGTTTCAAATATTAGATTAATGAGTGAAGGTGGGAAAAATTTCGGCAATATTCGGTGCATAGTTTTGGCGATATATTCTCTCAAAATAAACTCAATAAATAATCCTGTCGATGTGGGGAAAGCATAGTCTCCTAGTTCCACTAAGGCGTAACCATCTGGTTGACGGCGAATAGTAAATTGTTTAAGAGACTCAGCTAAATTATCAGAACACTCATTCAAAATATGCTCAAAAACTTTCGCATCTTCTAGTGCTGCATTACAGCCTTGACCAATTGAAGACGATACTGCATGAGCTGCATCTCCCATAATTAGCACACTATCACCTTGATGATAATAGTTACAGCGAACCGTTAAAATTCTAGCAATTGGTCTGTTGAGGAAAGCTTGTGCTTCTTCTTGCGTCATCATCTGACCAATTTCGGGAAAGTTTTTTTGAAAAAATTGTAATACATCTTGTGTACTAGAAAGACCAGCTATCTGATTGTTTTCACGGGGAAAATTCATGGCTCCACTCATCGTCCCATCGGCTTGATGTAGGGCTACCATGAGCGTACCGTCTTCTAGTCTCCAAGTGTGAATGTTGTCTGATTTGAGGTAAAGACTGGAGTTTTTGCTATTTTCTAGAAAAATTGATTTGTAGTCAGTCGGGTAATACTTTTGTTCACACTCAAAATCTTCTGTACCCAGGAAACCTTCTCTGACCGCAGAATTTGCGCCATCCGTACCAATTAACAAGTCATAATCAACACTAAAATCCTGTTCTTCTGTAACTTCTGAAGCTTCTGTAACTTCTGTCACACTTTTAAAAGTAACAGTTTTTGCCGTAAAATCTACGGAAGTGCATTGACAATCGAAGTTAATTTTCAGCCGACTTTCATCGTACTTTTTTGTTAACTCTTTTATTAGCACAATTACTAAATTAGTCCGGTCAAGAGTAACTAGAGGGTTTTTTCTCGGTGTCAATCTCGACTTACCATTTTTTTGATGAAAAAGCGTTCCAGACATCTCCACACTGACTGCTTTAACTGCTGCTTCTAAACCCTCAATTTGCCTCAAAGCACTCATTCCCCTTTCATTGAGAGATATGGGAAAGGTTCGAGATTTTGAAAAGGAGATAATTCTAGGATCGCTGCGACGCTCGTAAATGTTAATCTGGTATTTATCGCCACGACGTAAAAGATAGTGCGCCAGCAGAATTCCGCTAGGGCCAGCACCGATAATTGCTACTTTTTTGACCATAATTCTAGGTCTTATGGATGGACAAACTAGAATTTTAAATTCTAAATTAAAATATAAAAGTTTTTCATGAATCTTCAGAAGGATTTAGTCCCAATAGCAAAATATCTGAGACACCGCAACCCTATCATGTATTGAATTTAACTAAATTATCTCTATTCTCATCTCTTACTCTCTGAGCCTCTGCGTGATTTAAATTCATACTTGTAATCAGCAAAGGCTAAACTTTCAAAAACATGATCAGCTAAAATCCAAAGGCTAAATTATCCAACATATATTTACTTTTTTCCCGTCCAACCTCTAGATAAATCTCTAGCAGTTCTTCATAAGCAGTAGCACCTCCTACAATACTCCAAAACTCATTTCCGATAACTACAGCTTTATCAAAAGGTAAATAACTTTTTGCTTGCGTCCATTTATAATCAGCTTTATTTACACCATAAGGATTATACGGCATTGCATAGTAAGCTTGTACTTGAGGAAGGTTGACACCGCACAGTAAATGAAATCTCAATAAACGTTGGAGAACTTCTAAACATTGTCCTTTGTTGGGTTTAGGAGCTTTAATTTCAAAGAAAAATTCTGTCCCATCTTTTGCAAGAATATAAAGGTCTACGCGAACAATCTTTGTTTCTAAATCATCACTGCGACGAGCATTAAGTACTGCTGTAATCATCTGCTCAAAAGATGGTTTTCCTTGTTCCCTTTTTGCAGCAGATTCATAATTTTGTTTTTGCAATTCAGCTTCTGCAAAAGCTGCAATACTTACTTCAGTTTTAATATCATAACCTCGACGTACATCTTGATGATGTTCGAGAGCGATTAAGCGAGCGCATTCTTCAAAAGAATTACCTAACTTTGTACTCAAACCTCTTTCAAATTGATTTATCCGGATTAACTCTGGGGGAATAAGTGCAGCTTGAAATGGCTTTAATTCTCCATTGGATGAGTGTCTTGATAAATACTCTATTGCTGTGGTAGGCTTTAAAATTTTACGTCCTTTATATTCATCTATAAGACCTTGAATAAAACCCTCCAAATAACCTTTGATTACTGCACGAGTATTTGCATTAATAGCTGTCATATTTACAATTACACTTATAAAAATATTTTTAACAAAGCATTTGCTAAATGATAGACTACGGGAACTGAAACAGCATTTCCAAACTGATGTTTGGCTGTAGTTTCATTGTCTGCTATTTGGAAACTTTCTGGAAATCCTTGCAATCTGGCGTAATCTTGTGCAGTTAAAGGTTTATATTTATTCTGTTTATAAATTTCTTGAATAAATTTTTGCTTATACACTTCTGGTTGTTCACATTCTATAGATATAGTAGCTACATAATCTCTGGTTCCAGTTGCGGTTAAAGTTGCAATTGCATCAGCATGAGGTAGAAATATTTTAGAAATTCCGTTAATTCCTGAAGAAATTTTAGAATTTACAAATTCATAACCTTTATTTTCTACAAAGCGAAGAATTTTTTTGTCAACTAAAGTATTGATTTCTTCTATGTCTAAACTAGGAATCAAAGATTTTAAAATTTCAAAATCTAAAGGATTACCATCTTTTTCTCCATAAATTTTCTTTCTTCTATTTTTTAAAATAGTTTGGCAAATTAGCTTTTCTCTAGAATTTGTTTCAATTAATTCCCAAGAATGGATTGTAGTATGTCCATCTCTAATATCAGCAAAAGTAAAAAAATCGTTTAATTCGTCTATTTTTTGAAATCTTCCTCTAGAAGCTGGAATTTTACCATCAGTAAATAAGACTTCTGGAGAAAATTTCTTTTTAGGTAAATTACTCTGTTGAATTCCAGGAATGAGATCATAAAGCTTGAGACGTTGATTTAATGCTTGAGGAAAGGTAAAGCCCCAACAATTAGCAATGTCATTTCTAATACCCACAATAAATACTCTGTCTCTATCTTGAGGTAACCCAAAATCGTAGGAGTTTAGTACCTGATATTTAACTACATAGTCAGATGATGTTAAGTTATTAAGTATGTATTCTAAACTGGCTCTGTTCCTTGGCTCAGTTAAACCTTTGACATTTTCAAATATAAATGCTTTGGGTTTGTTAAGTTGTACAATTCTAAAAACATCAAACCATAGTTGACCTCTGGGGTCTTGTAAACCTTGCATTTTACCCGCTATAGACCAAGGCTGACAAGGAACACCACCGACTATAATATCTATTTCAAAAGGCAGTTGATGTAAATTAGTAATATCTCCTAAATAGGCTTCTTCGCCATTAATACCATGAATAAAGTTTTTTTGATAAACTTTAATAGCTTCCTTATTAATTTCTGAATATCCTAAACAATTTCCTCCTAATTCTTCTAAAGGAACTCTAAAACCACCTATACCAGAAAATAGGTCTACAAATGTAAACTTTGTTGTGCATTTTATGGTGTTGGTTGGTTGGAATAATTGAAATAACTCTAGTTGTTGTCCATAAATACCTGTTTGCATTGGCGTGGTCGAATAGAAAATTTACCAAATATATTCTAATTTTAGTATAAACCCAGTTAGCACATTCCCATCTGACATTGCCAAAGCGGTACCTTCGGTAAGCCAAGAGCATATCACCAAATCATTGCCATATTCAATTAAGCAGACATCAAGTGCTGTCTTGGTTCAGGAATTTGACGACCTAATGCTTGAGCAGTTTCAATCCATTCCTGCATAATAATTTCCACATTTTGCAGTGCTTCTTGATAAGTTTCCCCATCCGCAGCACATCCAGGTAATTCTGGAACTTCGGCGATAAAGGCTTGGTCTTCTTGACTCCAATAAAGTATGATTTCATAATGAAGCATCATTTTAACCTCCTAGCTGGTATTTGAGAATTACTGCACGAACTTGTTTAACTTGATACGCTTTGGCTTGAGAACCTTTAGGTTGAAGATTCAGAATTTCTTCTATTCCTTTTTGGGTAAAAATATGGTGACTTCCGCGAATACGTTCATCAAATCCTAAACTGCATAACAGTTGACATAGTTGAGTAAATGGAATGTTTGCATCAGATGTACCCAATAAAATTTTAGCGAGGAGTTTGTCTTGTTGGCTCACAACTTATGATATTTTACCTGAAATGCTTATATATAATAATTGCAAGCGATACCTAAGCGATCGCCTTTGGTAAGCTTGGCTAATGGACTCTTTGCAAATTTGCCAAAAGCGTAGATACTCACAGGATGATAGTCTGTGTATTGCGATCGCACTCCGCATATTTCCAAAGCGATCGCACAAGTGTTGATCTGCTAGCTTCTATCAGAACCCTAACCAACCTGCCAAAGACTCCTCTAACTGCTTGCCATGAGTAACCGCGTCAGACACAATATTTCAATTAATTAAGAAGCAATATACTAAAAATTCAGCAGACCATAGTTATACTTGTTGTACAATCGTATACATCATTAAATAAATAACAATGAATATTGCAATTATTTTGGCAGTTAGTGAGTATCAAAATACCAACTGCTTGCCAGGTTGTATTTTGGATGGTCAGCTTATAAAGAGCTTGTTGGACGAAACAGGTAAATATAACGAACTTCTTTTTATTGACCAGGGGACGGATAGCATTAAAGTCAAAGAAAAACTATCTGAATTTATTACAAATAACCAAGGTAAAGTGTTTGATGAAGTCTTCTTCTACTACACAGGACATGGAGATTTTTACAATAATGAGTTTTACTACATCTTGTCAGATTTTAATAAAACTTCTTACAGACAAACGTCTTTAGCAAATTCTGAGTTAGATAATTTTCTCAGACAGCTAAATCCAAATTTGACTATAAAAATTATAGATGCTTGCCATTCAGGTGTTACTTACATAAAAGATAATGATGTCTTTTCTAAACATCTAGATGATTCAAAACAGCGTTTTAATAATTGTTATTTCATGTTTTCCTCAATGAGTGATCAAGCATCATATCAAACTAATATAATTAGTCACTTTACGAAGAGTTTTATTGATTCAGTCTTAAAATATGACTCAATAGATATAAGATACAAGCATATCGTTGATTATATCTCCGATGATTTTGAAAAAAACGTTTTCCAAAAGCCATTATTTATTAGTCAGGCAAGCTTTACAGAAATTTTTTGTTCTGTTAATCAGAAAATAAAAACTATACTATTAAGACAGATAGATAACTTGATAGATATCAAATCTGAAACTGATGATTTGAAAGCTTTATCTTTAGTAGATATAGTTAAAAAGGATGCTAAAAGGTATTGCTCAGAGGAGGAAGCATTGGAAGTTATAAACTCAGTAAAAAACTTTGTTGAAAATTGGCAATACTCATCTGAATTAGTTGATTTGTATACGATATCTTCTAAGTTTGAGAGTGACTATAAATCTATTTCTCAATATAGTGATTCTATTGGAAAATGGCTGAAAGACAACAATAATAACTATTTTTCAAAAATTACGTATCGACGTGAATTAATTAAAAGTGTTACAACATCGGTTGCCCAAGCCCTAGCTAGTCTTTCTGCCTTTTATGGAGATGAAAATTATAAAACTGTAATATCTGGATTTGAACTAACTGTAGATGTTCCATTTAAGCTGATTAATATTGGTGCTTACCCAAGATACCCAAACCTGGATTATTCTGATTGTAAAATTGCTTTTGTTTTTTCTCAAGTTAGTGTTAGATTTTTCTATTTTTACTCAACTTTCAAGTTAGAAAATTGGCAAAACTATTCTTATGATTCTAGTTCTAAGTGGCAAACAATTGAAGTGGAAATAAAAAGCTTTGATAAAGTAGAAAATACCTTATCTAACATTTTAAATAAATTTGATTCTTTTGTACTAGATCCATTGAGAGCTAAATATATTTTAACTATAGACAGCAAAACAACTTAAAACGATTCATCTGTTAAACTTCAACTATCACCCCATTATGATTCTCAAAGTATGGCCTTACCGACAACCTCACGCTAACTTAGCCTTTTAACACCAACAGACGAACTTTATCTTTGTTAGTGTTATCCTGAATTTTCCGCACAACATCTCCTAACTAACGGCATATTCTGTAAATTGCCTCATGAAAGGAGACTGAAAACCTAAGACAATATCTTCCTTGGGAACCCCAGCCGCTACCAAATTAGCACCAATGTCATCCTCTGTACCATTCCACTGAAGCCAGATTTTGCCACCTTTAATATCAATATGAATGATACAACTATGTACCCAATTTTCTCCTTCCCAGCCGACATGAACTATTTGATAATGGTCACGTTCGGTATCAAAAATTCTCTCTACTTCTATATTTCCGTAAGCTGGCCTTTGCTCACTATATTCCTGTAATATTTGTTGTACAAGCTGACGATATCGAGTTAATTTATCCATTGGAAAATCACCTCTTTCTCTACATCATAAACAAGCATTTTGACCTGATTTTCTGACACCATATCTTTAGGAAAATCGAGTTGAAAGAATGTTTTGTAAGTTGTTAAAGGTACTGCTAAATATAAAACACGATCCGGTTGTAACCTTCTCAATGCACCTCGATAATTAATAAACTGTCCTAATGCTGTATGAAATTCTGAAATAGCAGACGACTGTTGTAAAAAACTTTTTACTTCTACTGCAATTTTTTGTCCTTCCCGTTCTGCGGCAATCAGCTTTTCTGCACCTAAGTCAATAGAAAGACTAACTCCTCCCACACTAATTGTCAGTGGGTCATTTGTAATTTGCCAACCGTCTTTATATAAAGCTGTTTTAACAACTTGATGAAAAACATCTTTAGCAGGCATACATATTTATAATTATATTGCTTATTTTGATTTACTACATTGTTTATAACCGTCAAAGTTCATTTTTTTAACGAACCGCAAAGGACACAAAGGACGCAAAGTTCAGAAAGATAAGGAGGAAATGCTTAATTGAACTGCATTCTTGATAATCTGTAAAAACGGGTAAAAAAATAGAGGCGTTCTCTAGAACGCCTCTACATCGAAGGTTATTCTATTCCTTCAATCCGGTCTTCGACTTCTTGGTACAACTCGCGCAGACGATCTAAATTATCATCGCTAGTCTCCCAATAACCACGACCATTCATTTCCAACAAAGTGGAAACAATCTTGCGGAAAGAATGGGGGTTGAGATTCATCAACCGTTTCTGCATTTCTTCATCTTTGATGAAGGTTTCGTTGGTATCTTCATAAATCCAGTTATCCACAGCGCCGGCTGTCGCACTCCAACCAGTGGTATTTACCAACCGCTTGGAAAGTTCACGTACACCTTCGTAACCGTGAGATAACATCCCTTCGTACCATTTGGGATTTAACAACTTGGTACGCGCATCTAAACGCACGGTTTCCGTTAACGATCGCACTTGTGCATTGGCTGTGGTGGTGTCTGCAATGTATGATGCTGGTGTCTTACCATCTTTACGCAGACTTGCTACTAACTTAGTAGGATCTGAGTCGAAGTAGTGGGAAACGTCCGTCAAGCTAATCTCCGAAGAGTCCAGATTTTGGAATGTAGCATCAGCAGTTTTCAAAGAAGTTTCAAACATCTGCCGTGACTCATCCATCACACCGGGGTTATCGGAATTAAAGGAGAATGATTTCCGTCTCAGGTACATCTCCTGCAACTCGGCTTCACTATCCCAAGTGCTGTTTTCTACCGCCAAGTTGATATTTGACGAGTAAGAACCAGAAGCATTGGAGAAAACGCGAGTCGCTGCTTGACGCAGATTAATTCCCATTTCCTCAGCTTGTTTCAAAGCGTGTTGGCGAACAAAGTTCATCTCTAAGGGTTCATCAGCCTCAGCAGCCATTTTCACGCCTTGGTCTAGCAGGTTCATCTGGTTAATGAACAAGTCGCGGAATACACCAGAACAGTTGATGACTACATCAATTCTGGGTCGTCCCAACTCTTCCAAAGATATTAACTCTAACTTGTTCACCCGTCCCAAAGCATCGGGAACCGGACGCACACCAATCATCCACATGATTTGGGCTAGGGATTCACCGTAAGTTTTGATGTTATCGGTTCCCCAGAGGACACAGGCAATGGTTTCTGGCCATTTACCCTCATTTTCTGCCTTGTTGCGTGCCAAAAGCCGATCTACAACAATTTTGGCTGATTGGATAGCGGCGGCTGTGGGGATTGATTGGGGGTCGAGGGCATGGATATTCTTACCTGTAGGTAGTACATCTGGGTTGCGGATGGGATCTCCACCAGGGCCAGGTAGAACATACTCGCCTTCTAAGCCTTGGAGTAATGCGCCGAGTTCGTTATCTGCACAAACTTGTTTCAGGCAGAATTCCAAATACTCAAACACTGGTTTTAAGGCTTCTGGGTCAACTTTGGGATAGCCGGCTTTATGTAAAGCTTCTACCCAAGGTTCTTTTTTACCCATGTTGAAGAAGTTCAACCGGGAAACCAAAGAAACTCTGCCTTCTGCGTCGGTTTGCGCTTTTACCAGTGCGGCTACTGCTTCACGGGTGGCTAAGGTGATGTCTTGTAATAACTGGACATCTTCTAAATTGCCGAGGTCGCTGTTTTTGTAAATGTCGTCTATGTCACGCCCGATGCTGCTGGCAATGATTCGGGGTAAGCTGAGAATTTCTTCTTCTTGACGATCTAAACTACCAATGTTAACTAGGGTAGCTACTGCTTCTTCCGCACTTGGTGGTTTACCAATTACGTGCAACCCACAAGGTAACAACCTCGATTCAATTTCCATTAACTTCCGGTAAACGCTACCAACGATATGATCTCGCTCATCGGCGGTCATGTCTCTAGCATCGGTTTCTGGTAAGTTAATATCTTTATCCAGGTTGACGATCCGGCATTTATCCATGATCGTGTTGACAATGGGAATGCCGCGCCCACTATCTTTTAAGGTTTGGTATGAAGCTATTAATTCGCTGAGTTCTTTCAAACCTTTATAT
Organism: Nodularia sp. LEGE 04288; assembly: GCF_963896525.1. Taxonomy (NCBI): domain Bacteria; kingdom Bacillati; phylum Cyanobacteriota; class Cyanophyceae; order Nostocales; family Nodulariaceae; genus Nodularia; species Nodularia sp. LEGE 04288. The sequence continues at coordinate 8,909 of NZ_CAWQOY010000133.1, read as the reverse complement.
AACCCGGCGTTTTCTGCGGGTGGTGTCAGGTAGGAAATTGTTTCAGCGTAACTGCGGCGTTTGGCAATGGTCGCTTCACTGGGGTTGTTGGCTGCGTAGTAATACAGGTTGGGAATTGAGCCAATTAGGTTATCTGGGTAACAGTCTCCAGACATCCCCATCTGCTTACCTGGCATGAATTCCAAGGAACCATGTGTACCAAAGTGCAGTACTGCATCCGCGCCCCAAATTTGCTCTAGGTAGGTGTAGTACGCTGCAAAGCCGTGGTGAGGACTGGCTGAACGGGAGAACAATAGCCGCATCGGGTCGCCTTCGTAACCAAATGTGGGCTGTACGCCGATGAAGACGTTACCAAATTGTTTGCCGTAAATCAGCAGGTTCTGCCCATCGCTGTTGAGGTTTCCTGGAGGTGGTCCCCAGTTTTCTTCTAGGCGTTGGGAGTATGGGGTGAGTGCTTCGTACTCTGGGACTGACATCTTGTAGGCGATGTTCAGTTCTGGGCTGGAATACTGTGCTTGGGCATCGTGGATGACTTGTTCCATTAATGCTTGGGCGCTTTCGGGAACGTCTTGCACGTCGTAGCCGTTGTTTCTTAGCCCTTTTAATACTTCAAATATGGAACCGAATACATCTAAGTAAGCTGCGGTTCCGACGTTGCCTTTATCTGGGGGGAAGCTGAAAACGGTGATGGCAACTTTTTTGTCGAGTTTGGGCTTGCGGCGCAGGTTAGCCCATTTTAAGGCTCTTTGCGCTATGGCTTCTACTCGATCTTGCAGTGCGTGTGCTTTTCCTGTAGCCCCATCTCTACCTGATAAAATTATCGGCTCAATGGCTCCATCTAATTCAGGAATAGCAATTTGCAAAGCTACTTGAATGGGATGTAAACCCAAGTCGCTATCCATCCACTCTTCTGTGGTTTGGAAGACTAAGGGCAACGCTACCATATAAGGACGATTCAGGCGTTTGAGTGATTCAATGGCTTTGGGATGGTCTTGTCTAGCTGGACCACCAACTAAGGCAAAACCAGTCAAGGAAATCACCGCGTCGATGAGCGTTGTGTTGGTAGTTGGTTCATAGAAGTAAGCATCCACGGGTTTGGAAAAATCCAATCCCCCAGCAAATACAGGAATTACTTTGGCTCCCAGTGATTCCAATTCCTGGACGATCGCTACATAATGGGCATCATCACCTGTAACTAGGTGCGTGCGTTGTAATACTAAACCCACACAAGGAGCTAAGGGATCTTTTAAATCGCTAGAAATATCCTTGCGGGCGCTGTACCAATTAAGGTATTCTCTTATATCCTCAAACATGGTGGTCGCCAAAGGATGCCAAATTCCCATATCGGGATAGACAACTGGCGCTTCGTATGTGGGAGATGGAAAATTTTGCTTGTCTACATCTTTTAATACATATTTATCAGCTAGCATCAGCAAGAAGTTTTCCAGGTTTTCTGGTGAACCTCCGAGCCAATACTGAAAACTGAGCATGAAATTTCGTGCGTCCTGTGCCTTTTCCATTGGCAAGAACTTTAATACTTGGGGCAAGGTTCGCAGCAGTTTGAGCATTCCATCTTGGAATCCTGCTCCAGATTTTTCCTTGCGTTTCCGCATAAATTGAGCGATGACACTCTTCGATTGTCCCAATTGTGCCAAGGAAAAAGTCCCCATTTTATTGAGGCGCATGACTTCGGGCATGGATGGGAAAACAACCGAAACATCTAGGTGATGGCGGTGTGGTTCTACGGCTGTAACTACTTTTTGTGCTAAGTCTTCTATGAAAATAAGTGAGGCGATAAAGATATTAGCAGTCTCCATTTCCCGTTTGAACTCTTCATAGTTCTCTGGGTCTCGGAGTTCCTCGATCAAGTACCCACTGATTTCAATCGCCAGATTGGGATTGTTCGAGTTTATCGTGCTAACAGCTTGCGACAATGCACTTTGATATTGGGACTCAAGCACGACATAGACCACCTTGATTAAATTACGTCCGCGTAAGTTATCAGGCGCAATATGTCTAATGGTGGACTTGACGTGTGTGAACATGAAGATTAGCTCCTTTGATGTTCTCTAAACTGAAGTTCTCTGCGACATCTGCCGCCAGAGTTACTTCTTTGTGATCGGCAATATTAATTTTTTATCAGAAAAACTTTACCATATGTGCATTTCGTGGTCTAGATGACACAAATCGATATAAAAAAATAAATATTTCTTTGTAAATATTGACAAATTAGAAAAGTGGTTACTCACATTTGTGTAACAATTTCGTAATATTTTGGGAGTAGGGAGTGGGGAAGATGGGAATATGACTAATAACACCCCACCCCTAGCCCCTCCCCGCAAGCGAGGAGGGGAACTGGATTTACAGTTCAATTCTGTTTTTAGGACTGGAAACTCTCTTTGGCTCAGGATGTGTGTACAAGGTAGCCTTATAGGAGACAGGAATGGAAGCGAGGTTTTCCACATAGCGCGAAAAGTCAGATAACTAATGACCAATGACTAATGACTAAACCAGTTGATATTGTGATTCTCTCGAATGGACCCGGTGAGGTGACTACTTGGGTGCGTCCTGTTGTTAAGGCTTTGCGGCAAGAACTGGGGGATGATCCTGCTGTGGTGAGGATTTCTGTGGTTTTGTCTCCTTGTCCAAATGCTAGTGGTAAGGAAGCGGCGATCGCTCTTTCCTATCCAGAAGTAGACAGAGTACAATCAGCAGAGCATTTTTGGCAGTTTTTGCTGTGGGGAAAGACCTTTGAGAATTGGGAATGGCGCGATCGCGGTGTGGTAGTTTTCTTAGGTGGTGATCAAATTTTTCCCGTATTCATTGGCAAAAAACTGGGATATCGCACAGTGGTTTACGCTGAATGGGATGCACGTTGGCATAACTGGATTGACCGTTTTGGCGTAATGCAGTCCAAAGTTGCTGAAAAAGTTTCCCCAAAATATGCTCACAAATTTACAGTTGTGGGAGATTTGATGCTGGAGGCGCAGAAACTTGAACAAGTCATAACTCCTCATTCCTCACACAGCACTGAAATAATTGGTTTACTTCCGGGGTCGAAAGCCGCAAAATTATCCCAAGGAGTACCATTATCCTTAGCGATCGCTGAATATATTCACGCAAAAAGACCCCAAACCAGATTTGTGATTCCCGTTGCGCCGACATTGGATTTACAAACTTTAGCGAGTTTTGCTGATACACAGAAAAACCCTTTTGTCAAGGTATTTGGCGATGTATCTGCTACTTTAGTTGAATCTGAGCATCCCGTGCTGAAAACTGAAACGGGTTTGTGTTTGGAATTGTGCAGAGAACATCCCGCCCATGAATTATTATCCCAATGTACTATCTGTTTAACCACCGTAGGCGCAAACACAGCTGAACTCGGTGCTTTGGCTGTGCCGATGATTGTGATGATACCGACACAACAACTTGATGCGATGCGTTCTTGGGATGGTTTACCGGGATTGTTAGCTAATTTACCTGGGGTAGGTTCTACTTTTGCAAAAGTAATTAACTCGCTGGTGTTGAGTCGCAAAGGTTTATTAGCATGGCCGAATATCTGGGCGAAGGAGGAGATTGTACCAGAACTGGTGGGCAAACTTCAGCCGCAAGAGGTGGCAGAAATAGTTTTGGACTTTTTGGATCATCCAGAAAAATTAGCAGCAATTAGGGCGAAATTACGCAGTGTTAGGGGAGAAAGCGGTGCAGCCCAAAAGTTAGCAGGTTTAGTGCGTGATATTTTGTAAATTAGCCTTGGCGACTAGAAGTCGCGGCTACACAGACGAAACCCACCTACGTTGGTTTAATTAATCGGGAAAACTGGCGTTCTGTCGTCCCAGTTCATAAATACCAGAAATAATACAAGCCATGATACCGACGCTGATTCCCCAACTGCGTCCTAAGCTAATTTCTATCAGCCAGTTGGATAAAGCGCCAATGAGCAGAAAAGGGACGATGCTAAATAGTGAGGCGTAAAAAGCGTTTTGGGATTCTCTGGCTTCCCGTGTCTTTTCAAATTCGGTTTGGCTGGTGTAAAGCGATCGCTCGGCAAAATTAAACCACCGATTCAGCTGCTCAATAATTTTTTCACGCAGTGACGAAAAAGCGAAGTATAGCGCCAATGACCACACACTCGCACCAGCGATCGCTACTGTGTTGATCTCAAAACGGAAAGGAAAAATTTCAGTGATCATAGCTTGGGGATGTTCTGCAAATGGCCAAGTTAACTTTGACATCCTCCCCGCCGTAAACGGTCGGGGATTCCTAAGACTCACGACTTAGGTTTCTGTTTCTTTCCACTTCGACTACGCTTAGTGGTTTTTCGCAACTGCCCTTTAGACTCAAGCCTATCAGGTCTTATGTTCGCTCCACAGACTGAAACTGCGAGTCCCGCAGCCAAAATATTTTTACTAGCGTTGATGTCTCTATCGTGGTGTGTCCCACAGTTGGGGCAATCCCACTCTCTGATATTCAGAGGCAGTTGATCAACAATGTGTCCGCAGTGACCACAGCGTTTTGAACTGGGAAACCATCGGTCAATCTTGACGAAGTTACGACCATACCAATCGCACTTGTATTCTAGTTGTCTAACTAGCTCACCCCAACTAGCATCACTAATTGAAAGAGCGAGTTTTTTGTTTTTGACCATATTCTTCACAGACAAATCTTCGACTGCAATCAATTGGTTTTCTCGAACCAGTCGGGTTGTCAATTTGTGAAGAAAATCATGACGAGCATCACTAATTTCTGCATGAACTTTAGCGACTTTTAGTCTTGCCTTGTGGCGATTCTTAGATCCTTTTTGCTTGCGGCTAAGAGCTTTCTGAGCTTTGTGCAATTTACGACGTTTAGTTTTAAACGCTTTAGGATTAGCGATTTTTTCACCATTACTCAAAGCGATCAAGCTGGTAATTCCCAAGTCCAAGCCAATTTGATTACCCGACTTAGGTAATGCCTCGATTGCAACATCCACCAACATTGAAACAGTCCACCGTCCAGAAGGCGAGAGCTTGACTGTAATTGTTGATGGTTCTGCACTTTCAGGAAGTTGCCGACTCCATCGGATTTCTATTGGTTGAGCGCATTTGGCTAAAAATATTTTGCCATCTTTCCACCTGAAAGCAGCTTTAGTAAATTCAGCATTACCACCATGATGCTTTTTCTTAAAGTTTGGATATTTTGCCCGTCCTGCAAAAAAATTAGTAAAGGCAGTTTGTAGATGTCGCAAACCTTGCTGTAATGGCACACTGCTAACTTCATTCAAAAACTGCAAGTCTTCAAGATTTTTCCAACTAGTCAGCATTGTTGAAGTTTCGGAGTATCCGACTCGCTCGCTTCGTTCATACCATGCTTGTGTCCTTGCAGCAAGAGCGCGGTTGTAAACTAATCGAGCGCAACCCATCGTTTTTCTGAGCAAGGTTTCTTGCTCAGAAGTTGGATAGAATCGGTACTTGAATGCTTTTTGTGTCATTCTTACATTATATCAGATATTCTGTAAGAAATCTGAATTAATCAAAGCCGATGCTCAAAGCACAGGGTTTTAAACCCAATTTTCTGATAAATTAACCTTTTAAGCATTTTAAGCATAAACGCTTACAGAATTTTCTTGTCTTGCTAACTCTCTCGGTAATAAAAATACATCACCTCACCCCCAACTCCTCTTCTTGTTAAGGAGAGGGGAGAGTTAGACGCAAGTCATAGAGGGGGTTTTGTAGAATTAGCTGCGGGGATTTAGGGGATATGAGGGGCGTGCCACTGCAATCATTTATGACTATAAGAGAATTATAATTTTGGTGATTAGTCCCTGTGGCTAGGGATAAATCAATCAGGCGATCGCTGTACGGAACTATAAGATGTCACGGCGATCGCTTCTCTATCATTGACTATTCTTTGCGGTTGCTTGGTGCTGGTGTTTTACTGAACAGAAACCACCATAGTTCTAGTCCAATTAACGCTAAACCACCCACAGTCACACCAACTTTCAATCCTAACGGTTGGTCGATGGCTTGAAATTGGCTAGTTTCACCGGATGAATGGGTGGGGATTGCGGCTGATGCGGTTCCCATAGACAACCCGAAAGCGGTAAGGCAAGCCCAAAGCAGATTTTTGCTGAACATTGGTTAAATTATTCTACAATTCAAGATATGACTTTTGGTTGAAATTTACGCAATCTCAGGGCATTTGTCACCACAGAGATGGAAGATAAAGCCATTGCAGCACCGGCGAGAATAGGATTTAGCAACCAGCCAAACAAAGGAAACAGAATTCCCGCAGCTACAGGAATGCCGATGACGTTGTAGATAAAGGCAAAGAACAGGTTTTGGCGGATATTGCGAATGGTCGCCCGGCTGAGTTGAATGGCTGTGACGATTCCTTGTAAGTCTCCTGAAATCAGAGTAATATCACTAGCTGCGATCGCCACATCTGTTCCAGTTCCAATGGCAATACCCACATCTGCTTGCGCTAGTGCAGGTGCATCATTAATACCATCACCCACCATCGCCACAATTTTAGCTTGACCCTTTTCGCCTTGCAGAGATTGAATCATGGCAACTTTTTGGTCTGGGCGCACCTCTGCAAACACTCGCTGGATGCCAACTTGTTGCGCGATCGCTTCCGCAGTTTTGCGATTATCTCCAGTCAACATTACTACTTCTAAACCTAGTTTTTGCAGTATTTTTACTGCGGCGCTAGATGAAGGCTTCAGAGCATCGGCAATGCCCATCACACCTTGAATTTCTCCATCTACGGCAATTAAAATCACTGTTTTAGCCGCAGTTTCCCAGACATCTTTATACTGCTGGAGAGTATCAGTATTAATTCCCAATTCTGACATCCAGCGTTGTGTCCCGATTTGCACAAACCTGTCTGAAACCACAGCTTGCACACCACTACCGGCGATCGCTGTAAAGTTATTCGCCTCAGTTAAACTCACCTCTTGGGATTGGGCATATTTTACCACCGCCTCAGCCAAGGGATGCTCAGAATTGCGTTCCACAGCAGCCGCCAACTGTAAAAGCTGGAGTTCATTATGATTAGCCGTACCGTTGACAGCGACAAAATCTGTAACCGTGGGTTTTCCTTCAGTTAAAGTCCCAGTTTTATCGAGAACAATGGTTTGAATTTTGTGTGCGAGTTCTAAGCTTTGGGCATCCTTAATTAAAATACCATTTTCCGCCCCTTTCCCAGTCCCAACCATAATTGAAGTGGGAGTAGCTAGACCCAAAGCACAGGGACAGGCGATAATCAATACACCCACCGTTGTCATGATTGCCAGGGTAAAGTTACCCATGAAATTAAACCAAATCACAAAAGTGGCGATCGCGATCGCAATCACAACAGGTACAAACCATCCAGTAACCTGATCAGCCAATCGTTGAATAGGTGCTTTAGAACCTTGGGCTTGCTGCACAAGTTTGACGATTTGCGACAAAAACGTATCATTCCCGACTCGTGTCGCCCGAAACTGAAAACTACCAGTTTTGTTAATCGTCGCCCCAATCACCTCATCCCCTGGATGCTTCTGCACAGGTAAACTTTCACCCGTAACCATCGCCTCATCCACCGTAGAAGCACCCGTAATCACCTCACCATCTACCGGAATCTTTTCCCCAGGGCGCACCAAAATCACATCATTGATTGCAACTTCCGTAATGGGAATATCCATTTCCACACCATTACGGATAACCTTGGCATTTTTGGGTTGTAATCCAATCAGTTTATGAATAGCTTCAGAAGTCTTTCCCCTAGCGCGATGTTCTAACAACCGCCCCAGCAAAATTAAAGCAATTACAGTCACCGAAACCTCATAGTATACATGAGGCATCAAGCCCTGAGCCATAAAAAATCCAGGAAAGAGAGTCACAAACACAGAATATAGAAATGCTGCACCTGTACCCACAGCTATCAGAGTATCCATCGTTGCTGTACGGTGTTTCAGCGCTTTCCAGCCATTCACATAAAAACTCCAGCCACACCAAAACTGTACAGGCGTAGTTAACAGTAACTGCACCCAATAATTATGCAGAAATGCTGGAATAAACGGCACATTTAGCCCCGTCATCATGGGTATGGAACCGACAAACATGATCATCCCGATAACACCCCCCACAATTACCTTGTGGGTAATTTCCCGGTCTTCGGCTAACTTAATGGCTTTCTCCGCCTCATCTTCTCCAGCCAGAATGTCTTTTTGAGGTAAAGAAGAAGAGTATCCCGCAGCATCGATAGCAGCTTGGATTGTCTTTAAATCAGTGCGCTTTTGGTCATAATTGATCGTAGTCTGTTCAGCACCAAAGTTAACGTTACAATCAATCACCCCAGGAACCAAGCGAATTGCTTGATCGATATTGTTCGCACAGGAGGCGCAACTCATACCTCGGAGTTTGAGTGTGAGAGTATCCATGCTAAGTAAACCACTTTAACTGATTTAGGGTGTGCAGCAGAAGTTACATTGAACAGCTGCAACACATCTAGTTTGCATAATCAAACTCTTGTGGGGTAGGCATTTTGCCCGCCCACGTTATGCAAATTCAATGTGGAACAGCTGATCAGATTTAAGCCGCTGGATAGCCAGCAGCAGCTAACGCATCCTTAATTGCTGTTTCTGAAGCTTGAGTGTCTACGTTCACAAATTTGGTTTGTGGATCAGCCTGAATCGTAGCATTGGCATCAACTGTTTTAACTGCATTGGTAATATTGGTTGCACAAGCAGAACAAGCCATATTGGGAACTGTCAGTTTGAGTGTCATAGATTTACGTTATCGAATAAAAGAACTATCAAGGTTTGAGTCGATGGGGAGTATTATCTCCCGCACCTCTCATTTAGATCCGTGCGTGCAACTTTCACTGCACACGGCTCCCGATGTTCTTAGCTTGCGCTTTTGCTCATGTGCTTGTAATCGTGGCAA
>NZ_CAWQOY010000132.1:0-40919 GCF_963896525.1 Nodularia sp. LEGE 04288 | reverse complement strand
GGGGAGCAGGGAGCAGGGAGCGGGGAGCAGGGGGGAGAAGACGGTCACTTCCCAATGACTAATGACAAAGGAAAAATGACGACCCCCGCCATTTAACTTTATTTACGCCGACCTACTTATCCGTTTATGTCTTAACCTCCTTGGCGGTTGCTATAGTTCACACCTCAGACAAGGAACATATAAAAATTCAGGCATTTTTCAGCCTTTTTTTTCTAAAAGTTCATTCTAATGGTACAAGACAAATAAATAAACAAAGTGTGATGATTTAAGAATAGAGCAATGTAAATTATAGATGCTGCTAAAACTATTGCTAGTTTCAATTGCATCGGCTCTAGTTTTCAATTTGATATTTAAAACAGGAAATAGAATATTATGACACAGGAAAAAACTGCCCAACTTTTGGAAGCTGTTAAACAAGACCAAGCATTACAAGCAAGACTCAAAGCTACAGATCATCCAGAAGCTTTCATCAAGATTGCTAAAGAGAGTGGCTATGACTTTACAATTGAAGAATTGGAAGATGAAATTAGTCAATTGTCGGATGAAGATTTAGCAGCTATTGTCAATCCAGGCTGGGGAACTAGACGGCACATTCATCCTCGATAATGCTGATAGCGTTTCCAGGTATAATAGGTACTATAGGACTCCTATTTGATTTCTGTTGGCGTAGCCTGCGCTTTGCGCTTACAACTCAAAAAGTTGTTTCCTACTCCCCACCTATGCAAGTAAGTATGGCTACGCCACGCAAGCTATCAAAAATCAAAGCGGATTACTATAGAATTTCGGGGCTTGCCCGCTGTTGAGTTATTGGTCATGACTTTTGCGGCTGAGTTTTAATTATCAAATAATTGGGTTGAAAAACCCGTGCTTGCAGCACGGCTTGAATTTACTAGAGAAAATAGTGCTAGTAAATATGTGGTAGAATAGTGAAATGCTAACCATGAATTACCGCTATCGAATCTACCCGACTATCACCCAAGAACAGACACTTCTTGAGTGGATGGATATTTGTCGCGTTGCCTACAACTATGGGTTGCGGGAAATTAAGGACTGGTGCAATAGTCGTAAGTGCATGGTTGACAGATGTTCGATTAGTCATGAATATATCATAGCTGCGGACGTTCCTTTCCCTAGCGAAGTGCGCCAACTTAATGCTTTACCAAAAGCTAAAAAAGTATTTCCCCGATTAAGCGAAGTACCAAGTCAGGTTTTGCAGCAGGCACTCAAACAATTGCACCGAGCATGGGAGGGATTTCAGAAAGTTGGGCATGGGTTTCCCAGATTTAAAAAGTTTGGGCAATTCAAATCTTTGTTGTTTCCCCAGTTCAAAGAAAATCCTGTAGTTGGATTAAACATAAAACTCCCTAAACTTGGGTTGATTCCAATTAACTTACATCGCCCAATTCCAAATGGATTTGTGGTGAAGCAAGTTCGGATAATTAATAAAGCTAATGTTTGGTACGCTTCTATCAACATCCAATGTGATGTTAATGTTCCTAGTCCAATGCCGCATGGTCATCCGATTGGGGTAGATGTAGGACTGGAAAAGTTTTTAGCAACCAGTGATGGTGTTCTCATAAAATCGCCCAAATTCCTGAAAGTGATGCAAAGCCAGCTGAAATTGCTGCAACGCAGGCTGTCTCGGAAAAAGAAGCGTTCTAAAAATTACGAGAAACAACGCATCAAGGTTGCTAGACTTCACCACAGGATTGATAACACCCGCAAAGATTACCATTTCAAACAAGCTCATGCTCTTTGTGATGCTGGTGATATGGTCTTCATGGAAGACTTGGATTACCGGACTTTGGCAAAAGGAATGCTTGGGTTACAGATGCTTGACGCTGGGTTTGGACAATTCCGAACCATCACCAAGTATGTGTGTTGGAAACGTGGTAAATTCTTTGCTGAAGTTAGCGCTAGGGGAACTTCTATCGAGTGTCCTGAATGTGGTGCAGAAGTTAGAAAAGACTTGAGCGTTAGAGTGCATCATTGTCCTAGTTGCAATTACACGACTGATAGAGATGTTGCTAGTGGTCAAGTAATTAGAAACAGAGGAATCAAATTGATTAGTACCGATGGGCAGTCGGGAATCCAAAACGCCTATGCAGACGGTTTGCCGGGGATTGAAGAAACTCAGTCTAGGTCAAAGTCGAAAACCCGTAAGACTCGCCTTGAGCGCCGTCCAAAGGAAGCAACTAGGAAAACTAAGAAGTGATTCTTAGAAGCTCCGTACCTAAAGGTCGGAGTCATGTCACCGTCGTTACGATACATACAAAACGCCCCTGAAAGATTCATCGCCATGCTTCAGTACCCGAATCTCGAACAAGCGCTAAAACATAACTTTGGTTACGACCAATTTCGCCCCGGACAGAGGCAAATTATTGAAGATGCGCTACAAAATCGGGATTTGCTGGTGGTGATGCCCACTGGTGGGGGGAAATCTCTGTGCTTTCAGTTACCAGCATTGATCAAACCAGGCTTAACGGTAGTGGTTTCACCGTTAATCGCTTTGATGCAAGACCAAGTGGAATCACTACGAAATAATAATATTTCTGCCACATTTCTGAATAGTAGTCTGAATCCCCATAAAGTGCGATCGCGCGAAGAAGCCATCCGCAATGGTAAAATTAGACTCCTCTACGTTGCCCCAGAACGGCTGTTAAGTGAAAGATTTCTGCCATTCCTAGATTTAGTACATCACCAAATCGGCATTTCCACCTTCGCCATTGACGAAGCCCATTGTGTTTCTGAGTGGGGACACGACTTTCGTCCAGAATACCGCCAGTTGAAATCTCTGCGAAAGCGCTACCCAGATGTTCCCACCATCGCCCTCACCGCTACAGCCACAGATCGCGTCCGTGGTGATATCATTCAACAATTAGGGCTAAAGCAACCTAGTATTCACCTCGCTAGCTTTAACCGTCAAAATCTTTATTACGAAGTTCGTCCTAAATCGAAGTCTGCTTACGCCGAAATCTTAGAACTGATTCGCGAAACTGATGGTTCAACCATTATCTATTGTTTAACTCGTAAAAAAGTCGATGAACTCACATTTAAACTGCAAAACGATAAAGTTGTGGCTTTATCTTATCATGCTGGTTTAAGTGATGAAGAACGCTCGAAAAATCAAACGCGATTTATTCGAGATGATGTGCGAGTCATGGTGGCAACAATTGCCTTTGGGATGGGAATTAATAAGCCAGATGTGCGGTTAGTTGTTCACTTTGATTTACCCCGAAATTTAGAAAGTTATTATCAAGAATCGGGGCGGGCGGGTAGAGATAGCGAACCCTCCCGGTGTACGATGTTTTTTAGTTTCAGTGATATTAAAACTATTGAATGGAGTATTAACCAAAAAACTGATCCTCAAGAACAATTAATTGCCAAGCAACAGCTACGTCAGGTAATTGATTATGCTGAAGGTACAGATTGTCGGCGGACAATTCAGTTAGGTTATTTTGGGGAACGGTTTCCGGGTAATTGCGGTAACTGTGATAATTGCCGTTATCCCAAACCTGTACAAGATTGGACAATTGAAGCCATGAAGTTTTTATCTTGTGTGGCGCGTTGTCAGGAAAAATATGGGATGCTGCACATTATTGATGTGTTGCGCGGATCTAAAAGTCAAAAAATTACACAGAATAAACACGATAAACTTTCAACCTACGGTATCGGTAAAGATAAAACTTTGGATGAATGGCGAATGTTGGGGCGTTCTCTGTTACATCAAGGCTTGTTAGAACAAACCAACGATGGTTACTCGGTTTTAAAACTGAATCCTTTGAGTTGGGAAGTCATGAAGCGACAGCGCACAGTTTCTATTGCTGTTCCTGTGGCGCAAAAATTGAGTTTAGTCGGGGAGAGTGACAAAGCTGTTGAGGCAGAAATATTATTACAGAGATTGCGATCGCTCCGCAAAGAACTGGCTGATGAACAGTCTGTACCGCCCTACGTTGTCTTTCAGGATTCTACCCTGAAGTTAATGGCACAAGCCCAACCACAAACTTTAGCCGACTTTGCCAAACTTTCCGGGGTAGGTAGTCACAAACTAGCTCAGTATGGCAAAAAGTTCCTCGCAGAAATCACCGCCTACCGTCAAGAAAAAGGTGTCCCAGCCCAACAAAATTATTATCCAGGTTCTCTAGCTGGTAATAATTCACCGAATGATAGCGAATTGGTGACATTAAGGTTGCATCAAGAAGGTTTGAGTATTCCCGAAATTGCCCACAAACGCAATCTTAGCCCCTCGACAATTCTCACGCATCTTTCTAAATTAATGGCGAAAAATCAGCCTGTAGATTTAAATCAGTTAGTCCCCCTAGAACATCAACAAAAAATTTGGCAAGTGTTAGAAATTCTGGGTGATATTTCCCTGACTCCAGTTAGAGAACAATTGGGTGATAACTATACTTTTGATGAGATTCGCCTAGTCAGGGAAAAGTGGCGACGCGAAAAACGTAATTGATGGCGGAGATGTCACCGCCCGTACTCACAGCCGAGTCTTGAATTGCTGATGGCGATCGCTTAAAATCGTACAGTAAAGTTTTGCTAAGAATGAGTGATTTTTTGGACATTTATGCTCATTCTCAACGTAGATGAAAATCTTGCAGCAGCGCTGATTGCCCTAGAATAGATAGCCTGAATTGACAATGATTAAGCCACATCCATAAGACCGGAAATTTCGCCGCTAGACTCAGGCGATTCAATAGCAGGCGTTGATGGTTCCTGACTTTCGCTTTTAGCAGTTATTACAGATATTACTTTCGGCAGGGCAATACAGACAACAGTATTTAACAGTGTCATCAATAGACCATCCATCAAATTCATATATTATCCTCTTATCGAAAATTAGTTTTTACTATTTCTTAGTTTGACTCATAATTGGGTCATCATTTATATATATAATTTTGCTGATCTTCTCAACTGTATAAGTCAGATAAATATATTGACTAATTTATATACTAAGTATCAAAGTAAGTGGGACTTGGAAAAACCAAACTATATTACGAACAGTAAACATCCATGAAACCCTTACCAATGATCAATGACGATCCCCGCCAGTTAACTTTATTTACGCTTACTTACTAATTTATGTCTAAACTAAATAGTCAATGGAAATCATACCATAATTCTGATGTGTTTAGTCATCTAACTACAGTAGTAAAAAACCGTCAACCTCTAACCCCAAAGCGGTAAGTTGCAGGTAGTCTTTTCTTAACGGCACATCATCCAGTTGTTTGAGAGTTGCAAGTTTTAAGAAAACTTAGTCAGTAATCCTAATAATCGTTTCGATGTTGGTGTTAATAAAGTCCGGCGATAAGCGTCTGCGGCTTTTTTAATTGCTTCAGCTTGAGTTGGGTAAGGATGAATCACAGCAGATAACCCATTTAAACCAACTTTATTCACAATTGCTGTAGTTATTTCACTAATTGTTTCTCCAGCATGACGGGAGACAATTGTTGCTCCTAAAATTTGAGCTGAACCTTTTTTGTGGATAATTTTCACAAATCCATCCTCTTCGCCATCTGTAATCGCTCGGTCTACACTACTAAAAGGAATTTTGATTGTATTGATATCAATACCCTTTTTTTGAGCCTCCTGCTCATACATTCCCACATGGGCAATTTCTGGGTCAGTATATGTTACCCAAGGCATTACTAAATTACTAAGTTTAGATCGTCCTAAGCCAAAGGGAGAAAATAGAGTATTTTTAATCACAATTCGCGCTGCTGCATCCGCCGCATGAGTAAACTTCCAGTTCATGCAGATATCACCAGATGCATAAATTTTGGGGTTTGTTGTCTGGAGATAATCATTAACTTTCACTCCCTGACGCTGATCGAATTCTACCCCAACAGCTTCTAAATTTAAGCCTTCCACATTCGGTGCGCGTCCCACACCAACTAAAATCTGATCAACAACAATTGACATTTGAGAACCATTGCTGAGGAAGTTGATCAGCTTTCCTTCTGGGGTTTGTTCTACACTTTGGATTTGGCTATTCAAAACCAAATATATATTTTCCTGGATAAAACGATTTTGAATAATTTCTGCGGCTTCGCTATCTTCTTTATTTAAAATGTGAGAATCCTTATGAAACAAGATGACTTGAGAACCCAAACGCTGGAAAGCTTGAGCCAATTCACAACCAATAGGTCCACCACCAATTACAGCTAGACGTTGAGGAAGCTCTGTGAGAGAAAAGACTGTTTCATTAGTCAAAAATCCAGCTTTTTCCAATCCCTTAATCGATGGTCGCACGGCTCTAGCACCAGTAGCAATCACAGCTTTTTTAAAGCGAAGTTTTTGACTACCAACTTCAATGATATTCTCGCCCTCAAACCGACCACTCCCCAAGAAAATATCCACTCCCAGATCCTGAAACCGATGAGCAGAATCGTGATGGCTAATACCTGACCTTAAACGGCGCATCCGTTCCATCACAGCCGAAAAATCAACGTCTATTTTTTCTGGGGGATTAATTCCCAAAGCCTTCGCTTCCCACATTTCGCCCACAACGCGAGATGAACGAATAATACATTTTGAGGGGACACAACCGACATTTAAACAATCCCCACCCATTAAATATTTTTCAATTAAAGCAACTTTTAATCCCACATCTAGACCTGCTGCACCTGCGGCTACAACTAATCCCGCCGTACCAGCACCAATGACTACTAAATCATAACAATCAGCAGGTTGAGGATTTACCCAATCTGGTGGATGAACATAGGAAATTAATTTTTGGTTATACTCGTCCATTGGTGGAAGAGTAACTTGATCAGATGCAGAATTTGACATTAATAAACTCCTTCAACGATTAATATTTGATTTAGACATTTACTTTGTAGCACTTTGCGATCGCATCGTCTCAAATTAGTAATCAGTGCAGCTTTAATTCAGGTTAATTGGTGTATTTTTATCATTGTCTGTAGATTCTACAACTTCATCTTCTAAAGCCTTACGAGCAACTTTAGTAACATAAACCGTCACTGCAACTGTAGCAATAAAACCAATGATGCGAATTGCCCACTGTACACCGGGGTTATCGGGTTGAGCCTCAGTACCGATTGTGGCAATACTACCAGCCAAGGAACCAATATAAACATACATAATTGTGCCGGGAATCATGCCAACGGAACCAAGAAAGTAGTCCTTGAGGGAAACGCCTGTCACGCCATAAGCATAGTTCAAGAAGTTGAAGGGGAAAATAGGAGAGAGTCGCGTGAGCAGGACAATTTTTAATCCTTCCCTACCCACGGCTTCATCAATCGCCCGAAATTTGTGATTACCTGCGATTTTCTTAGCCACCCAACCCCTAGCCAAATAACGTCCCACGAGGAAGGCGGCGGTAGCTCCGATGGTTGCACCAATGAAGACATAAATCGAACCCATAACCACGCCAAAAACAACACCCGCACCGAGTGTGAGAATTGACCCTGGTAGGAAGGCGACAGTAGCAACGATATAAAGTAGGATAAATGCCAATGCTCCTACAGCACCAAGACTATCAATCCACTGCAAAGCATTTCGCAACCAGATTTGGGGATTAAATCCTGAAGCATTTTGAGCCGATTCTTGTCCCCAAGCTGGTTCGGCGGTAAATATCAAAGCAACGCTAAATGCTATCAGCATGAGGAAAGCAAATTTAACCAGCCTTTGCCAATTCTTCGTCGTTAGGATATCTGCAATAGTTGGCTTTTCACGTTGGGGAAGGATCAAATTAGTGATTGCAGGTTGTAACATAAGTAATTTTTCTCTATAAAATGATTGTGTTTACAGCTTTCTGGGCTAGGTGTGCTAATACCATTTAGGATTATTCTCAATCATCCTTGATACTACATCCAGATACAAGTAAGGTTTCTTGAAATATCTGCCAATGAATTTGAATTTGGGTATGATTAAATACACGATCCTGCATTGTTTGGGAAGCTCGCAGGCGATCGCGTCTCACCAGTAAATGCACCTGACGAGCATATTTAGTGAGATACAGAGCTTCTTCCACAGCCGAATCACCGCCAACCACAGCAATGTCTGCATTGGCAAACAAAGGATTTGCCCCAGCACTGAAACCTTCAAATACCAAAGGCTAGAGTTGAGCGCGTCCCGCATAGATAGCGGCAGTATAACCCGCAGGGACAGAACCAATAATCACCAGATTCTCGACCATGACTAACCTCCTACAAACCATTGAGTCCCTGTAAATAGGTAATATGCCCCAGTGAAAATGAGCGCCAGACTGCCAAAGCGGATAATGCCCTCGGAATGTTTTAACAATTGCTTACTTTGTTTAGCCAGCCCCGTAAATAAACTGGCGAGAAAAATTAGGAGAGTATAACCCAGCCCATAGCTAACCATCGTCAGCGTACCCAATACCTGGGAACCTGTAGCAGCGGCCGCAGCCAGCACAGCAAACAGCACCGGACTAGCACAGGGGGAACTCACCAGGGCAAAAGTCAAACCCACCCCATAAGGGCCAGCAGCCTGGGGAAGATTTACATTTATCTGCGGTAGTGGCAGTTGTACCACCCCCATCAACCACAGACCCATCACAGCCATAATCACTCCCACGACAATATTAATATAGCCCCGGTAATCCACCATCACGGCTCCGGCGAAGGATGAGACTAAGCCAAACAGACTTAAAATAGTCACTGCTCCCAGGACAAACAAACCAGCCTTACTAAAAGCATCCCAACGGGAGTTAATTTTTAATGTGCCAATGTAACTGAGGTTGACTGGTAAAAGTGCCAAAATACAGGGAGATATACTAGCAAGTACCCCACCAATAAACGCCAAAGGCATCAATACCAAGGGATTTGTTGTGTTTTGTTGGTCAAACCACTGTTGATAACGGTTTTCCACAATGGAAATTACCCGTTCAACAGGGTGACTAATTACAGAACCCAGGGTAATCACCAGAATCAAAGAGAGCAATCCTAATCCACCGTAAACTAGCCATTTTTTCGATATTTTAGAACGCCGAGGAGCTTTCTCCTCAGTGGAAGACTGAGATATCTGTTTCATTTTTCGTTGATTTATTGAGTCAAAGCAGTATCAAGAACCGTTTTGTAATCTGCTAAATTCGGATTATTGCGGTGCTGTGCTAAGATTTTCCCGGTTTTAGGCTCAACGATGGTCAACATTCCTGTTTGAGACTTATTGGCAGATAAAAATTCGCTTAGTCCTAGTTCTTTTGCTTTCGCTTCTGCTTGTGCTGTGGTGGCTTTATCGCTAACATCCAAAACTACAAAATGGACTTTTCCTTCATAATCTTTTTCCAGTTGTGATAATGTCGGGGCAATATTCTTGCAGGCGGAACACCAGCTAGCAAACACATCTACTAATACTGGTTTATCCTGAATTTCTTGGGCTAGGGGACCTCCTACAGTTTTGGCTTTAGCAGCACAGGGGTTTTTAGACGCGCAGGGATTTGACTGAGCAACATCTGTAGTGGATGGGGAGGCTTGATTTTGAGAAATATTATCTGGGTTCGTTGCGCTGCATGATACTGTCAAAACCAGTCCACTCAAACACAGTAGACTTAAGAAAAATTTGCTCGATTTATACATTGTTCTTTTCCTCACACTTGAATGGTATTGTTCTGCCACAATGCGCCTTAGTCCTCATTTCCGGTTGTTTCCCTGAATTTAGGGATGGAAACTGTGAATTGTGGCGCATCTGTTTATAAGACGTGTGAGGATCAGAATTGGATTTATTAAATTTAAAAATTCAGCAATCCGATCGCATGACACTAGTCGTCATCAGAATAGATGGTATTTTTCAGAGGAAATGGAGAGAGGTGATGGAACAAAGATTATCACTCACTGGCTCCGATATCTGTTCAGACCTGTTTTTAACACAGCATGGAGCCTAAACTTCCCCAGCCAAATTCCAAAGAACTTTCATCTGCTACAGATGAAGCTTTATTTGTGGCGCTCAAAAATGGCGATTCCTCAGCATTAAGCATTTTGTTTAATCGTCATGGTCGTTTGGTATATGGATTAGCGTTGAAAATATTGGCTAATTCCCAAGAAGCTGAAGATTTAACTCAAGAAATTTTTCTGACGTTGTGGCGAAAAGCATCTAGTAATCCAGATTGTCGCTTTTTTGTACGTTATCTGGTAACTGTAACGCGATCGCGCGCCATTGATAAATTACGCGATCGCCACAGACAACTCAAACTTGTGGAACGGTGGGGACAAACAATGTCGAGTCAAGCAACACCTTCTCCAACCCCTGTTGAGCAAGCAACCTTTGCAGAGAGATCAGGGCGAATTTACAATGCTCTGAAACAACTCCCCGAAAAACAACGCCAAGTAATTGAACTGGCTTATAACCAAGGATTAAGTCAGTCAGAAATTGCCAAACAAATTGACATCCCTCTAGGTACAGTCAAAACCTGCACCCGTCAAGGATTACTAAAACTCAAACGCATCTTACTAGATTCGGATTTATCAATATATGAATAAATCTTTCGATCCCGAATACATCAAAAACCTAGCTGCGGGGTTTGTCGTAGATGATCTCACCCCGGAAGAAATGGCAGAGTTTCGGCTGTTGCTGGATCAAAATCCAGAACTTATCGCTGAAGTGGAGGATTTGCAGGAAGTTCTGCGACAAGTTGTAGATGGTTTCACCGAAGTAGAAACACCAGCCCATTTATTACCAAAAATTCTGGAACAAGCTGAAAATTCCACCAAAAAAGCTACTGTGATTCAAGGACACTTTTCAGGAGTCGCTACGCGAAACTCCCCAGGAGTCGCTACGCGATCGCCTCAAAGGTGGATAAAAATTGCTGGTAGTATAGCAGCGTTGTTTGTGGTAGTTCTAGGAGTTGATAACTATCGGTTGCGGCAAAATCTGGGTGTGATCACCGCAGATAACCAGCGTTTACGCCAAGATTTTACCCAATCTCAAATGGTTAAAAGCCTACTCCAAAATTCGCAAACGCGATTATTTACTTTTGAAGCTGTCAACTCCACAGATAACAGTTCAGGAAGCGTGATTATCAATCCTGAGCAAGAAAAAGCGGTGATGGTTTTCCAAAATCTTCCCGCCCCTCCTCCAGGATATTTTTACTTTTTGTGGACAGTTGTTGCCAACAAAAAGTTACCCTGTGGTCAAGTCAAGCCTTATTCTTGGGGAACTGCTTCCCATGAATTACCATTTACTCCTCAAATGTACAAAGAATTTTATGACCCACAATTTTCCGGGCTAGTTGTCACCTTGGAGACAGACCCAAATGTCTCTCGTCCTACAGGAACTGTGGTGATGCAAAGTTCACAAATCTAAGCAAAAACTTGCTCAATTCATCTGATTTCGCTACACAAGGGCGGACAGGGTTAATTAACAGCTTGCAGTCATCAAAAATTTTTCGCAATTGAGGTAACTGGATCGAATTCAAATCGCTGTTGATAGTTGGTTTCGCCATACAAATTAAAGCTAATGGTCGGTTGATCACCGAGTGCTTCAACATGATGAATAGCATCAGGCATAAAGCCGATAATTTCTCCTGGAGTGAGAATAATCTCTCCGGCTTTTTCAATGCTATCTTGATGATTAGTCCGTCTCCAAAGCGTATTTTTTTCTTCTCCACTAATCAGTGCTACAACTCCCCAAGTAGCATGGTTATGAATCGGTGAAACTTTTCCTGGTAACCAGGCCACTGTCTGCACCGTCAAGGGAAAATCTGGCTCATCATATAGGGTCAGGACTGACCAGCCTGTTTGTGGGTCTGGTTCGAGATATTCACCTTGCAACCACTGCGAACTGGTCAATAATCGCCGTACTAGGGGACAAATCCTTTGGAGTCGATGGCGATAGCTGCGCTCTCTTCGAGACGCTCCGCGAACGCCGGAGGCATCGCTCTTTAATTGATGGAGAATATCTTCGAGATCCGTTAAAAATCGATAAAGCCGATATTGACCTATAGATAATTCTAGATGATCTGCCGACTCTTCCCAGGCTTCACACTGGCCATCGTCTGTGACTAACCAATCTTGACTTAACATATATTTTTATTTTAAGGATTGTCAAATCTGGGAAACCGCACACCTAAAGCTAGAGCCAATTTAAATTGCTCTTCTTCAGCATATCCGGCTATTTAAGGAGTAATTTTAGCTGGAAATAAAAAATTTGCTCTCGGCTGATCTACTGCTGGTATAGTAACTGCAAAAGCTTGAATTCACCTAAAAAGCAGCACAACTGCCTGAGTTCTGTGCCGCATAGTTTTTACATGATTTGAGTGAATGTGTTCTGGTTGCCAGCTAAGTAAAAAATCGGTACGAATTATGCAGAGATTAGTACCTTTACACAGTATATTAGTTCGGGGAACACTTGGAACAGAATTGAGGTCTGAATTTACAGAATTGGCTACCTGTCAAGTCGTAAGTCGTACAATAGGGAAAACTAGTATTTTCTATTCTGGCTTTTGGAGATGTTGAATCTTTTGCCAATGGTTGACTAAGTTGGGATTTACGAGCCAGGACTTTCGAGACTAATTTGGGCAATGCTAGGCAGGCAGCCGCATTGATTAAAGTCAGCAATAAAGCATCCACTAAATTGATAGGTAATCACCCCCGTTGAAAAATAGGTGGTCTCTGTGTTTTTATGCCAACAAAACTAAAGCAACTGATTATTAAAATCGATTGCTTTTAGTTTATATAAATTAACTTTAACATAAATTTTTATCAATACAACCGTTGAAGTAGTGAAATAGCTTACACAGTAGGGTATGTAGTTATTGACTAGAAGTAATATAGCTTAATAGCAGAAGAATCTGGACAACAGCCGTTAACTAAATTTAGGAAATGTGTTATGACAAACATCCAAGCTGCGCCTTCTTATTTATCTCAGATCACCAAGCGAGAAAGCCAAGAATTACAGCGTATGGCCGATTATACCAATGTGGTTTTACTACCAGAAATTTGGCCATTGGCGGCAAAACAATTTGGTGATATTGTTGCCCTGTCCAATCCCAATAGTAACCCAGAAGTCAAAATTACCTATGCCCAGATGGCAGAGCAAATTCAAAAATTTGCAGCAGGGTTGCAAGCTTCAGGAGTCCAAGCAGGCGATCGCATTTCTTTAATAGCCGATAACAGTCCCCGCTGGTTTATTGCCGATCAAGGCATGATGACGGCAGGTGCAGTGAATGCGGTGCGTAGTTCTCAAGCCGAACGAGAAGAACTACTATTTATAGTGGGCAATAGTGGCAGCACAACCTTAGTAGTCCAGGATTTAAACACACTCAACAAACTCCGCGATCGCCTGAATGATCTACCCATTCAACTGATCATCTTACTCTCAGATGAAACCCCACCAGCAGACACCCCCAAAGTCTTGAACTTTTCCCAATTACTAGAAATTGGTGCCAATCATCCCCTGAAGCGGGTGCAGCAGACAGGGGATACCCTAGCTACTCTGATTTATACTTCCGGCACCACAGGCAAACCCAAAGGTGTCATGCTCTCCCATAACAATTTATTACACCAAGTCAAAACCCTGGGTACAGTAGTGCAACCACAGCCAGGAGATATCATTCTCAGTATTTTACCCTCTTGGCACAGTTACGAACGCAGTGGCGAGTATTTCTTACTGTCTCAAGGTTGTACACAAATTTATACCAACTTGCGTTCTGTCAAACAGGATTTGAAGAAATTTAAACCTCATTACATGATCGCAGTTCCGCGCCTGTGGGAATCGATTCATGAAGGAGTGCTAAAGCAGTTTCGCGAACAACCAGCCAACAAGCAACGCCTGATTAACTTTTTGCTGGGAATGAGTGAAACTTATATCCAAAAACAACGCATTGCCCAAGGATTGAGTTTAAATCATCTTCACGCCTCAAGCTTGGAGAGATTCACTGCAAAAATAGTAGCACTTGCCTTGTTACCCTTTCATGCCTTGGGAGAACGCTTAGTTTATGCCAAAGTCCGCGAAGCCGTAGGTGGACGCATGAAGCACGTTATTACCGGTGGTGGTGCATTACCGAAGCACATAGATAACTTTTTTGAAATTATTGGTGTGGAGATTTTGCAGGGTTACGGGTTAACAGAAACCTCTCCTGTCGCCAACGCCCGTCGTCCTTGGCATAATGTGCGTGGTTCATCCGGACAGCCCATCGCCGGCACAGAAGTAAAAATTGTCGATCCTGAAACTAAAGTGCCTTTAGCCGTTGGTCAACGAGGTTTAGTGCTATTGAAAGGGCCGCAAATTATGCAAGGCTATTACCAAAACCCGGAAGCAACGGCTAAGGTAATTGATGCCGATGGATGGTTTAATAGCGGTGATTTGGGTTGGGTGACACCAGAAAATGACTTGGTGCTGACTGGCAGGGCAAAAGATACAATTGTCTTGACCAATGGGGAAAATATCGAACCGCAACCAATTGAAGATGCTTGTTTGCGATCGCCCTACGTTGATCAAATAATGCTGGTGGGACAAGACCAGCGCAGCATCGGGGCTTTAATTGTCCCCAATACCGAAGCCCTAGAAAAATGGGCAGCCAGTCAAAATCTCCAACTGCGGCTAGCAGAAGAAAACTCTTCAGAACTCAGCAAATCTATTGATCTGGAGAGTAAAATGATCCAGGACTTGTTTCGACAAGAATTGAATCGGGAAGTGCAGAACCGTCCAGGATATCGTGCGGATGACCGCATTGGCCCCTTCAGGCTGATTCTCGAACCTTTTTCTATAGAAAATGGCTTGATGACCCAAACCCTGAAAATCCGGCGGCACGTAGTCGCGGAACGCTATCGCGATATTATTGACGGAATGTATACCCGATAAACATTCCACCTGCTAACTCTAGAGTGAACGTGAATTTATGGATGTCTCCAACCCTAACTTACTGCTGAAGCGCGTTGTTAATGTCAAAGTGATTGTTACTCCTCTGTGGAAAGACGAAGTACAACAGCAACTGCAAGCGCAAATCAATCAAAGTGACCAGCAACTGCAACAGCTCGATGCGGAAGGACAAAGAGCAATCTCGGCGATTCAAAAACAGAGTCTACAACCACCAGGACCCCAAACCCTCCAACAAATTGACGGTATCCAAGGACAAGTCAATCAAAAGAAAACTGAACTGCTAGAGCAAAAAAATCAACTGCTCCAAAATCTCCAGCAAGTACAGTTTCTGGAATTGGATCAAGAAGTCAATCAATTCCAAATTGAAGGCTTTTTCCGCGTTGAAAAGGGTGATAATTTGATTAGAAAAATGCAGGTAGAAATCCTGTTACGCGATGGCGTTGTCGAAGATATTCGCGGCGACATTTAACATTGAGTAGATAACCCCCTGCTGATATAGCCGGGGGTAGTTGACAACTCCTCAGCCAAGATACAATTTCATCTCCCAAAAGCTGTTAAAGTCCATAAACCATAGATTCTGATACCACCCTATGAGCATTCACGAAGTATTTATGCCGGCGCTGAGTTCCACCATGACTGAAGGAAAAATCGTTTCCTGGGTGAAATCGCCGGGCGATAAAGTGGAAAAAGGTGAAACCGTGGTGGTGGTCGAGTCAGATAAGGCAGATATGGATGTGGAAACCTTCTATGAAGGATATCTAGCCCACATCATCGTCCCAGCTGGTGACACCGCACCCGTAGGATCGGCGATCGCCTACGTAGTCGAAACAGAAGCCGAAATCGCTACCGCCAAGACCTTGGCTAACTCCGGGTCAGCTGCGGCGACTTCCACCACCACCCCCAAACCAGTTGCAGCCACAGCCGCAGTGGAAATACCTGCCTTGGCTACTCAAAACGGGTCTAACCACCGCGAAGGCAGAATCGTAGTTTCACCCCGCGCCCGCAAATTAGCCAAAGAACTCAAAGTTGATTTGACAACTCTCAAAGGAAGTGGCCCTTATGGTCGCATCGTCGCCGAGGATGTCGAATCATCTGTGAACAAAAGCCAGCCAGCAGCCACACCAGCTATACCAGCCACACCAAAACCCACCTACACCCCAGCGCCCGCACCCGCACCCGCACCAGTGGTTCCCGGTCAAACAGTTCCTCTGACGACCTTCCAACAAGCCGTAGTCCGGAACATGGTAGCCAGCCTCGCTGTACCCGTTTTCCGTGTCGGTTACACAATTAGCACCGATGGCTTAGATAAACTTTACAAACAAATTAAATCCAAAGGCGTAACCATGACAGCGCTATTGGCCAAAGCCGTAGCGGTGACATTACAAAAACATCCATTATTAAATGCCAGCTATTCAGACCAGGGAATTGTTTATCATTCTGGTATTAACATTGCCGTAGCCGTAGCAATGGATGATGGCGGATTGATTACACCAGTGTTGCAAAATGCAGACATGGTAGATATTTATTCCCTCTCCCGGACGTGGAAATCTTTGGTAGAAAAAGCTAAAGCCAAACAACTGCAACCCGAAGAATACAACAGTGGCACATTTACCCTGTCTAACTTGGGAATGTTTGGCGTAGACACATTTGATGCTATTTTGCCCCCCGGACAAGGTTCAATCTTAGCCATTGGTGCATCCCGTCCCCAAGTTGTAGCCACAGGCGACGGTTTATTTGGCGTGCGTCAACAAATGCAAGTCAACATCACTTCTGACCACCGGATTATTTACGGCGCTGACGCTGCGGCCTTCCTCAAAGATTTAGCAAAATTGATTGAAACCAATTCTCAATCTTTGACGATGTAGAGACATTCCAAAAAATGTAGAGACGTTCCATGGAACGTCTCTACAAAGGTTATATATTTCTCAGCATACCTTTGCGCTAACCTCCGCGCACCTCTGCGTTTAACCCTTCACACAAACAACCTGCTTCAAAGTAGCGACAACCTCCACCAAATCAGCTTGATTAGCCATCACCTGATCTATGGATTTATAAGCCCCAGGAATTTCATCCAAAACTCCCGTGTCCTTACGGCATTCTACACCCTTTGTTTGCTCAATCAAATCATCAAGTGTATAGGTATTTTTAGCCTTATTTCTCGACATTAACCGCCCCGCACCGTGAGAACAAGAACAAAAGCTGTGAGCATTACCTTTACCCTTGACAATGAAAGATTTTGCTCCCATTGAACCGGGGATAATCCCATAATCTTCAGCTTGGGCGCGAACTGCACCCTTACGAGTTACATAAACATCCTCGTCAAAATGCACTTCTTTTTCGGCGTAATTGTGATGACAATTGACCTGTAATAAAGGTTTAGTCACCTTTCCGCCCGCCAGATATTTCTCAATGATGTGCTTAAAACGCGCCATCATCACATCACGGTTGAAACGTGCGTAGTCTTGCGCCCACTGTAAATCATGCCAGTATGCTTGAAATTCAGGCGTACCAGCGATGAAATAGGACAAATCAGGGTCAGGTAATTTATTCCCCGCCATTTTGCCTAACTCTTTGGCTGTACTAATATGACACTGTGCTAGCTGATTCCCAATGTTACGTGAACCAGAATGCAACATTAGCCAAACTTGGTTTTCTGTATCGAGGCAGACTTCAATAAAGTGATTACCTCCCCCCAGAGAACCCATTTGTTTCATCGCTCTACTTTGCAGGTCTTGAACACCTGGATGTAACTCGGAAAATTCACGCCACCGTTGCCAATTAGCCGCAGATTTTTCGACATCTTTATTGGCATTTGAACCAGTAGGAATTGCCGCTTCAATATCTAAGCGAATTTTCTTGAGTTTGCCTTCAATTTGTTCAGCAGTAAATGGCATTTTAATAGCGCTCATCCCGCAGTTATGAACAAATACCCCAGCTTTCAGGGCGAAGTTGTGGTATTCAGGAACTGTAAGACAGTAAACATTTTCCGTGTAATTTAAGGGAACTACAGCGACAACTTTGTGATTGCATTGATGTTCTTTGCGGCGATGGTTATGCAGTCCAATGGGAGTTTTGACTTCTGCACCACAAATATCACAGGTATAGTATCGGTTAGCAATCTCCTGAGATTTTGCTCTTCCTTTTTCGCTCTGGTTGTATTCAACTAAATATTGCTTACCTCGAAGACCATTACCTGCAACGGCATTTCTAAAATGTTCTGGTTGCTGCTGCATATATTGAAGAATGTTCTTAGTTCCTCGTTCTGCATAGTATTTGTGTCCTTCTGGAGTTTGTGCTTTTTGAACCAGAGCCGCAATTCTTTTTTCTTCAAATTCGGGAGACTGCCAGTGTTGATTACATTCTACTAGAGAGCGATGATAAGCAGAATGATCGCGATCGCCCATGAACTCAAGATTATCTGGTCGATTATCAAATTGATTGAAGTTGCGATGGTGAATGATCGTTCTTTGCCCTTCAAATTTGGGAATTTTGCCGAGTAAACCAGACCTAGCAATTATCCAATGTGCTTTTTGCCATCTGCTAGAGTATGGTTGAGAAATTAAGGTATAACCATCTTTATCAGTCCTAGAATAGAAGGGCATTAAAGAAGTCCCGGTTGAAAGCAACTGAGCTTCTTGATAAGAGCCATCCCGAAGCATGAATTGGTGGTCGGGAGTACAAATAATTTCTTCGCCATTATCCAAAATCACTTTCACGAGAGCAGCATTCTGTCTCGTTAATTTAGCAGTCGCTGGAGCTACTACAATTTTTCCTGTTGGGGTACAAGCATACACAAGAAAGGCTTTTTCCCAATCTGTTAGCTCTTTGAGGCTATAGGAATGACCATTGACTAAAGGAATTAGGGTATCTCCCACAAAGCAACCAATATCTACACCCACAGCCGCAGGAATAATTGCTTCTTTGGTGGCGATTACAGAACCGACTAAAGCACCTTTTCCTAAGTGAACATCTGGCATCAAAGCTACGTGCTTAAACACAAATGGTAGCGATGCCACATTTTTCGCCATCTTGGTTTCATCAGACCCTAAAGGGTGATTTGCCCAAGATAAAACGGGGGCTGGTGTACTAATTTCTAACTCTTCGTAGG
The DNA here is from genome assembly GCF_963896525.1 of Nodularia sp. LEGE 04288. Lineage (NCBI taxonomy): Bacteria > Bacillati > Cyanobacteriota > Cyanophyceae > Nostocales > Nodulariaceae > Nodularia > Nodularia sp. LEGE 04288. The sequence goes on along the minus strand of NZ_CAWQOY010000132.1, from coordinate 22,000 downwards.
GCATAATTTTATTTAATTGAAAATGTTTTAGTTCTTGGAACATTTAACGCGAAGTTTTGCGTTTTTTATAGAGATAGTAGTGGTTATTTTATTTGTATATTTCATTGTATTTGCTAATAAATAATTTTATACTACTACTGTATTACATAGTAATTCAGATGTCAACGTGGGCGGAGCGCGATCGCCTGAGAAAAAAAGCAGCAGATCACAGCTAGAATTAGTTAAAATTTGTGAAGATTTAAACTAATCCGTTACATCTGGGTAAATCCTATGGCTACGCGTCAAGATACGATTTGGGAAAAATTTCTCTCCCCTGTAGTGCGGGCGTTCATTGATGAAGAAGGTTTGCAGCGCTACTCTGATAGTATCAATTGGGAGCAAGAATGCGATCGCCTGCGACAATCTGATGTCATAATCCCCCCATACTACAGCCAGCAAAACTTTCATGGCATTGAAGGCGGATATCTCAACTCCAGCGCCGCAGTTTCCTACGATGCGATTACTCAATACGTTGTACCACCGAAGGAAACTGTAGTTCGTCAAGCCTTAATGGATGCGATCAAAGTGCAACCACGACGTATACTTGATTTAGGCTGCGGTACAGGTTCCACAACCTTGATGTTAAAACAGGCATTTCCCCAAGCCGAAGTCATCGGTTTAGATTTATCTGCTTATATGCTAGTTAGAGCCGAAGATAAAGCTAAAAATGCTGGTTTAGATATACACTGGCAACATGGGAATGCGGAAACCACCAATTTTCCAGAGGCTCATTTTGATTTAGTAACAGCTTCTTTGTTATTTCATGAAACACCGAGTGTCGTCTGCCAGGCTATACTGCGGGAAAGCTTCCGGTTATTGGTGACTGGTGGGCAAGTATTAATCCTCGATGGTAATCAGCATACCTTACGTCAGTTGCATTGGCTGAATGATATTTTTGAAGAACCATATATTCGTGAGTATGCGGCTGATAACTTAGACGCACGCATGGGCGCAGCTGGGTTTGAAGCGGTGCGAACTCAGGATGTGTGGTGGATAAATCAGGTAACTAGCGGGATTAAACCGATTTTTGTAGCAGATGCAAATATGCCAAATCAAGCCCGTCAGTACATCCCCACACCAAGAGATACCACAATAGATAATAATGATTTGGAGGACTTTGGATCTCCAGCGTTTGGCATAAGGGCATGAGTTTAAAGGCAGTTTTATTTGATTTTAATGGTGTGATCATTAACGATGAGCGCATCCATCTACAACTAATAGACGAGATTCTGATTTCGGAAAATCTGCAACCCCAAAAGGTGAATGAACGCCAAGCTTCTCTGGGGCGGAGCGATCGCGCTTATTTGCAAGAGTTGCTGAGAAATCGTGGTAGAGTAGATACTGAAGAGTATGTCACTAAACTACTGCACCGGAAAGCTCAAGCTTATGTGCAGGAACTCGCAAAAATCGAAAAACTGCCTTTGTATCCAGGTGTAGAAGACTTAATATATCAGGTGCGATCGCGCAAAATTGCCCCAGATAATCCGCGGAGTGTGAAACTCGCCTTAGTTAGTGATGCAATTCGCCCAGAAATAGAACTAGTACTGGAACGCGCCAAGATGGCGGAATATTTTGCGGTAATTGTCGCCGGTGATGATGTTACCACCAGTAAGCCTCAACCCGATGGTTATCTGCTAGCTGTAGAACGTCTCAACCAAGAATATCCTGATTTGGATCTCAAACCCCAAGAATGTCTAGCAATTGAAGATACTCCCGCTGGTATTCAAGCAGCCAAACAAGCACAAATGCAGGTGGTTGGTGTAGCGAATACCTACCCGTTTCATATGCTTCAGCGTTGCTGTAACTGGACTGTGGATTATCTCATCGATTTAGAGTTAGAACGGGTACAGGAAGTTTTTTCACAAAAAGATGTGAAACTTGCTGTGCCTGAGTGCTAATATATGATATGTGTGTTAGAGTTTGTAATTCTACATTCATCCGGGGAATTAGCTCAGTTGGTAGAGTGCTGCGATCGCACCGCAGAGGTCAGGGGTTCGAGTCTCCTATTCTCCATTTATTTTTACCTTGCCAGATACCTTTAAACTTGTCCTAGACTGTCCCAAGTGTGTCCTAAGCTTAAGCCATTTACTAGCTATGTGCAAGGGGTTCTGAGGTTATCCGACTGACCACGTTTGCGTTACGGTTCTTAAAGTATTCCTGTAATGCTTCTCGAATAATCTCAGCCTTAGTCATGCGCTTTTGTTCCCCTAACTGTGCAATGTCATCTTTTAGGTCTGCGGGAATCCTAATCGTTATCTGGTCATCTTGTCGTTTCATAGTTGCCTTGCTTTTGTCTTGCCCTTATATACTAATAGAAGTTTGGTGTTTCCCGAAGGTTCCCGGATATCGAGAAAGTTTTAAAAAGAACTTGGGAGGCAAGAATAATGTTCCATCTGCTTTATCATTTTCCTTAAAGAAGAAACAAGCAGCCGGAACATCTCAAGGCACACTATGCAGTAAATAACCCCACAGATGTCTTTGGTTCCTTAAATGACTAACTAAGGGTGTAATGACATTCTGATTGACCCTTATGAACTCTACCGACCTTTGTAGCTTCTACTATGTCTCAGGCGCTGGTGGATACCTTGGTGTTTCCAGTAGCATAAATACACGTATAGCCCCCCAGGTGCGTTGTTCATCTCCCTGGGTTTTTTGTAGGACATCTTAAAATGGCTGAAGTAGTTACTCAGACTTGTTTTATAAATGAATGGTTACAGCTTATACTGAGACACTTTAGGGATAACTATTGGGCGGAATCGAACCTAAAACGATGCTGAAAAATGTTGCGAAACCCTAGCACAAAAATGCACAACAAGTACCTCGATATTCTATATTGTATACTATATTTGTTTGTTGCATTACTTAACGTGAACTTTCGTTGATTATGTATTTTATATTCAAGCATTAGCGCAAATATAGACTAACAAGGGATTTGAATAAAGTATGCTATGGTTGTTTTTATTAAAGGACACAAAGCTAGTTATAAAATATACTTATTTAATATTTTGTATTCAGTATAATAACTGTTGTCTATTTATGTTATAGCATCAATACTATATTAATGACTAAAACAAAGGGAGACAAGATAAAGAAAGTCCAGAAAGGTAGCTAAGAATATTTTTTAACCAAAAATAATGAGCAGTGTATTCCTCCCAAATATTCTGCCCACTTTGTGCTGAAAAAGCTTGCATCAGAAAAGAATAAGTGCTAAGATCCCCATATCGGGAAAAACTAAAAGCCTTGACTCGTTATTGAAAAAGTCAAGGCTTCTGTTGTATCCTGTGCATTTTCAAGTTCCGTCGTCCAAAGAAAGAACTTGCAAATGGGATCACACTCAAATAAAGGAATGATAGATGTTAAAAAACATCCGTTTGCTTCAGCTTATCAAAAAATATGGAGTTACTGCAACCGTAACTTTACTGGTATTTTTGGGGGGTGGTGTAACACTTAGCGAATGCGGCGGTTTTGTCAGCATAAAAATGTCTGATTCTGCTAATGAGTTCTTAGTGGACAAGCGCAACTGCAAAGCTCCCAGTGATTCAGAGGAATCAGAAAAATCCTTTGAACCTGACCAACCCAATGATAGCACAGAAGAACAGCCCCGGATTGACTAACTAAGGACACGGCAGTTCCTCCTACTGTCCTCCTAGCCATATAAAAACCCCTGAACCATTGCGGCTACAGGGTTTTTTTGTTTGAACTATAGGCGATAAACCCAGCCGTGCTTAGAATTATTGACTCCTTGAGAGGTTATGTCTAAAGAAATATGAAGCAAAAAACACAAATGGATCTTTTCATTTGAGGATATATGAATGGAGAAAAACCATTATTGACAAACAGCCTCTGATAAAGATACTTTTGCTTTTGTGCCTCATCTTAGATTTTTAAACTTGAAGATAAAATTTCTTTTTTCCCCTTTTGGTTGCTAACTCTTGTTGCTAACTCTTATTTCTTGTGAGAGAAAAACATTAATATGTTCAATAAATTATCACTCGTTGCTGTTAGTTCTCTGATCATCGCTTTGGGAATGGGAGAAACTGCAATAGGCGCACAATTTATAAGTAGCGTTGTTGCTGATGGTTTGGACAATCCTCGTGGTCTGGCTTTTGGACTTGATGGCGCACTCTATGTCACAGAGTCCGGTTTGGGTGGAACAGGAGCATCTATAGTCTTAAGTGATGGAGAAACGGTACAATATGGCTCCACCGGTGCGATCACTAAAATTCAGAATGGGCAACAAACACGCATAATTACAGGTTTACCATCTTTAGCACCATCTAATGGTGAAGGAAGTGTTGGACCAAGTAGCATAGCATTTGATAGCAATGGCAAGGCTTACGTGATCACAGGTTTGGGTGCTAATCCAGACCCTAGCTACTTTGATCCTTTGACATTTCCCGACTTTGGCAAACTCTTGGAAGTTGACTTTAATACCAACTCTTGGACAACTGTGGCTGATCTGGGAGCTTTTGAGGCTGCTAACAATCCTGATGGCAGCGATTTAAATAGCAACCCTTATGGGCTATTAATCCAAAATGATATAGCTTATGTCACAGATGCAGGAGGTAATGATTTACTCCAAGTAAATACAGATGGCAGTAATCTGAGTGTACGGGCTGTGTTTCCTAGCAGTTTAGGAACAAACCCATTTACAGGTCAAACCATTCCTGTACAGTCAGTACCTACAGCGATTACCGCAGCGGGTAGCGGTGAATTATTTGTTGGACAACTAACCGGATTTCCTTTTACTCCTGGTGCAGCTAACGTATACAAAATTTCTGCTGGTCTTCCTCCCGAAATTTATGCAGGTGGTTTTACAGCTATCACTGGTTTAGCTTTTGACCCGCAAGGCAGTTTGTACGTTTTACAATTTGCTAGTGAAGGAATTTTGAGTGGTAATGGTGCTTTAATCAAAATTGATCCTGACGGTACTCGTACTACCATCGCTAGTGATGGACTAATTGCTCCTACTGGTCTTGCCATTGGAACTGATGGTAGTATCTATGTGTCAAACAAAAGTGTTTTGCCAGGACAAGGCGAAGTTTTAAAATTTGTTGCTCAACCTGTACCAGACAATAGCTCCCCAATGTTAGGACTGATAGCTTTAGGTGCTATTTCTGCTGTGTCTCAAATCCGAAAAAATAAATTCAACTAACCATCGCCCCATTCCCCACAGTCCCCCCAAAATCAAACCGCGTCCCACAGAGTAAACAGAGTAAAAAGTGGGGTGCGGTTTTTGAGTTTTACCCTGCCAGGGCAGAAGTAAAGTTATGATTTCCGGTCGGGTTATAATGTTTGTAATACTTGTAATTCAATGTAACTTGTCCCAATTGAAAGTTAAAATTTCTTAAATTTTTCCTGACGATACCAGCTGCGAATGCGTTCAGGTGAAACACCGAGAAAATAAGCAATAATGACTATTTGATTAAGTAGAGTGGTTTGAAATACGCCTTTTTGCAACCATCTACGCGGTGACGTAATCACTGGTACAGGAATAAGAGCAATTTTGCCAGTGCGTTTTAACCGCTGGATGAGTTCAAAGTCTTCCATGATGGGCAAATCAGGAAAGTTGCCAATTTGTTGAAATACTTCTTTGGTTAAAAATATTGCTTGATCACCGTAGGGCATTTGCCAAAAATGCGATCGCCAGTTTACTCCTTTTTCTACCCATCGCAACTTCCAATGGTCAGCATCAATCTGCAAGGAGAAGGCACCAGCTACTGTTTTCGGCTGTTGTAGGGCGCTGCGAACCATACTATCAAACCCAGAAGGTAAGCGGGTATCTGCATGAAGAAACAGCAGGATGTCGCCTCTTGCCGCCATAGCACCAGCGTTCATTTGAGCCGCACGACCAGGAGCAGATAAGATAACTTTAACACCTAATGATTTGGCGATGCTGAGAGTATCATCTTGTGAGCCACCATCCACCACAATCAATTCTACATTTGTACTGGGTTGAGTAGAAGCGATCGCATTCTCAATATTTGCCGCTTCGTTGAAAGTGGGGATAATAATCGAAATTGTGTTATTCACTGCTCAATTAAGGATTTATTGCACGCAAAGGCGCAGAGGCGCAAAGGAAGAGAGAAATACAGATATCAGCGTGTGGTCTAAATACATGAAAACTGCTGTAATTTAAAACCCCCTTCCGCTTGAATTATAGGAAGAGGGTTTAATTACGAATTACGAATTACGAATTACGAATTATCCTAATATCCGCCTTCTTCTTCGTATTCTGGCTGTCTTTCTTTAACTTTCTTAGGAATGTTCACAGGTTTTGGTGCATCTTCCCAAGCGTCGCTTTCTAAATCGTCGTAGTCGTCGTAGTCGTCGGCAGAAGGCTTGCTGTAAGGTTGGGGTTCATATCTGGGTGGTGGTTCTTGATATCTATCCCTACCCGTGGCTTCACTCCAGTTATCTTCTTCCTCGTCTTCTTCGTATTGAATGGGTTCGTACTGTCTCGCTCGCATGACTTGACGCTGTGGAATTTCTTCTTCCACATAGTCTTCTGTCCATTCTTCCTCAACTACAGGTTCGGGAGCGCGAACTCTGGTTCTGGGTGGTTGTAATGGGACTCCACTGGGTAGCTGATTGGCTGGTGACACTGTGCGCGGAGTATAGCCATATTCTTCTTCGGCTTCTCTCTCCCACGGGGCTTTGCCTATGCCTAAGCGTTCTAGTACACCAACTGTTAACTGGTTAACTCGTTCTTCGGCTCCCTCAAAGACAATCAACCGGCTGGGGCCAGTGCTGACGATTTCATCCACTGAGAATTCGTAGGTGCTGAGAAATTGGTCGGGAATTTGGGGTAATCCTAAAGAAGCGATGACTATGGTCTGAATTTTGCCAGTTTCGCCATTGAACTTGAAGCCCCGCACTCTGCCTAATACTTCACCTGTTTCTGTAATTACTTCCCAGTTAATCAGGTTACTTAAAGTTTCAATTTCGATGTCTTCAATGGCATCTTCATTGTCAACGAGAATTACATCACCGATTTGGTTGACGGTGTTGAGGTACATATATCGTGGCAGACCCGAAATAGAGATCAGGCTGTCTCGCAAACCAACTGCCACAACCTCTCTTTGATCAATATCCACCCAAAGCTGATTGACGACACCGAGCCGTTTGCCGTTGTCGCGAGTAATCACCTGGGTGTTTAATATGTCGGAACGCCTAATTGTCTGTTCAGAGGTCATTCTATACCGAGTCCTGATCTCGAATCCGGTTTATCTATACACTATTATTAACAAAAACTCAAGCAGATGTATTGGATGATTTTAATTTAATACCCAAAACTTGAGTGTAAGCTCCTCGTGCTTGAGTAACGCCAATGGTGCGTTCGGCTGATTCTATCATCGGACGACGCAAACTCACAACTATAAATTGCGCTTGTTGGGCTTCTTGTTTAATCATTCTAGCTAATCGCTCGACGTTTGCTCCATCTAAAAACATATCTACTTCGTCAAAGGCATAAAATGGCGAGGGGCGATAGCGTTGGAGGGCAAAGATAAAACTCAAGGCTGTGAGTGATTTTTCGCCCCCGGACATGGAAGCGAGACGCTGTACTGGTTTACCTTTGGGGTGGGCGACTAAATTTAATCCACTGTTAAAGATATCTTCAGGATTTTCTAGTTGTAAATAGCCGTCACCGTCGGAAAGAATCGCAAAAATCGATTGAAAGTTTTCGTTGACCGCATCGAAGGCTTCTTTAAAAGCTCGTTGGCGCAATGTGGTAAAGTTTTCAATTCGTAATAGTAATTCGGTGCGTTCCCCTTCTAAGGTTTGCAATTTTTCCGTTAGTTCCTGGAGACGGTTGTTGGTGCGTTCATATTCTTCCAAAGCCAACATATTCACGGGTTCCATCGCCTGTAAGCGTTTGGCTAGGCTTCTCAGTTCTTTTTGCAATTCCTCTAAATCGACTTTATCGGGAACTTCTGGTAAAGGATTGGGTAATTCTGCGCCAGTTTCTCGCAGTTGGTTTTGCAATGCTGTCAAGTCTTCTCGCCGCTTTGTTTGGGTTTCTTGGAGTTTTTGGATTTCCCATTGCAGTTGTTGTTGTTTGAGAAGTTGCGATCGCACTTCCTGTTCTGTTGCGTCGCGTTTTTGCTTTTCTGCCCCCAAATTCTGCTCCATTTGACTCAAATTCGCCTGGATTTCGCTGATTTGAGTGTTGAGTTCTGAATGCTGAGTATTAAGGGAATTGAGTTGATTTTGTTGGCTGGCTTGCTGTTCATGATATTGGTGAATCTTAGCTTCAGCTTCTTGGATTTTCTCTTGCGATCGCAATTGCTGAATTTCCAAATTTTTTAATCTTTGCTGGGCATCCCTTAATTGTCCCTCTCGTTGTTGCAATTGTTGCTCTTGACTTTTAATAGTTACTTGGATTTCTTGCCATTCACTAGGAGTTTGAGAGTCTTCTAACTCGGCTAAAGCTTGTCGCAATTGTTGCAATTCACTTTGTTGTCCTGGTAATTCCCGATCCAAAACTGATAAACGGGACTGGGCGACGGTGATTTTTTCGCTGTTTTGGGTAAGTTGCGATCGCGTCCCCTCTAATTGCGCTGTTAAACCCTGAATATCCTTTTGCAGCTGTGACAACTGTAACTGCTGTTCTCGTCGCCCCTGTCTGGCTTCTGTGAGGGCTTGGGTAAGTTCTTTGGTTCTGGCGGATAAAGTAGCGATCGCTTCGGTACAACGTTCTATAATCCGTTCAATATCTGCCAAACGACTCTTTAAAGCCACAGTTTCCTGAGATTCCGCCGATTCCCCCTGACCAAATCGCAACGAGGAACGCTGATTACTACTTCCCCCAGTCATCGCGCCGCTAGTTTCTAACAATTCCCCATCTAAGGTGACAATGCGATACAGTCCGATATTGGGGCGCGCCTGTTGGATATTTGTAAAAACTACGGTGTTACCGAATACATAGCTAAAGACATCTTGAAAACGGCGATCGCACTCCACTAAATTCACCGCATAGTCAACAAAACCATTGGCATAACGCAAAGTGGCATCCTGCGTAAACTTACTAGCCCGAATCTTAGTTAAAGGTAAAAAAGTAGCCCTACCAGCGCGTTTCTGTTTCAGTAATTCAATCCCGGCTGCGGCTACACTGTCATCTTCCACGACAATATGCCCCAAACGCCCACCAGCAGCGATTTCCAAGGCTAACTGATAGCGAGAATCCACCTTACCTAATTGGACAACCAAACCGCAAAGCCCCGGCAATCCAGATTGTAATATAACTTTACTTGCTTGGGTTCCTTGGACTTCCTGTTGGGCTTGGGCTTGGGCTTCGATTTTATCCAACTGGCGTTGTTTTTCCCGTTGTTCTTGGAGAAGTCGCTTTTGGGTTTCCTGTTGGATTTGTAATTCTTGTTCTGTCGCTGAGAGATTTTCGGCTAAATTTTGGATAGGTTCACTAGAAGCGTTAAACTCCGTTTCCACCCGATTACATTCAGTTTCCTTAGCGGCTAATTCTGGTTCTAAAGTCGCAATTAACTGAGTTTGTTCTGTAATTAATTGCTGTAACTGATCATGGCGTTCCCTGAGTTGGGCTTGTTCTGTACGCTGGGGTTCGAGAGTTTGCAGTAAAGCTTCAATTTGACGATTGAAAGCCGTTTGTTGCTGTACCCAAGCTTCCGAAGCTGAGGCGATTTCAGCTGCTGCGGCGCGAGAAGCATCTAAAGCCTGTTGTGCTTCATCCCGTTGTTGCTGACAGGAGAGAATAGATTGTTGTTCTAAAACCTGAGTTTGGGAAAATTCCGTTAAAGAACGCTGATATTGTGTAACTTCCTGCTGAGTTTGCGCCAACCGCTTCACAGTTTCCTGAATAGCCGTGTTTAACTCAGTTTGTCGGCGTTGGAGTTGTTTGCGTTCCGCCTCTTGAGTCGCCAGAGTTGATTGTACCGCCAAAAGTTCCTCTTCACCCAAAGCCTTGACACGAGCATTGAGTTCTTCTAATTCGGTAGATTTCTGAGAAATTTGGGAATTGAGAGTTGTGAGTTGAGAATTTAATTCAGTAGAAGTGCGATCGCCTGCTTGAATTTCCCCAATTAACTTTTCTTGTTGTGCTTGAAGCGATCGCCAAGAGAGAACCGCCTCCCAAGACTGTTTAGCCAAAAATTCCGTCCGCAGTTTTTGATACTTTTCCGCCTTCGCCCGATCTTGAGACAAGCGATCGCGCTGAGTAGTCAACTCCGTCTCAATAATCCGACAACTATCTTCCTTATCCTTCACCTCATCCAGAGTCTTCTTCGCTTGAATAATCTTGCGATCGTAAGCCGAAACCCCAGCCAACTCATCAATAATTTCCCGACGTTCCTTAGCATTCATCGAGATAATGCTAGTAACATCCCCCTGAAGCACAACATTATACCCCTCTGGATAAATGCGGAGATTATTCAACTCCTCATGTAATTCCGTCAGAGTACAAGCCACACCATTCATATAATAATTCGACGTATAACTCCCGTGATGAGTCACCCGCAACCGCCGAGTCACACTCCATTCAAGAGGGGAGTGGGGAGTTACTTCGACTTCGCTCAGTAACCGGGGGACTGGGGACTGGGGAATCTCTTCATTTCCTTCCTCACTTTGCGCCTCTGCGCCTCTGCGTGAGACATCCTCCTCATCCTCCTCCCTGCGCGCCTCTACGCCTCTGCGTGAGACATCCTCCCCCGACAAATCAAAAGTCACCGTCACACTAGCCTCAATCGAAGCCCGTCCCCTAGAAGTTTGATTATTATTTACCAAATCCGGTAATCTATCCGCCCGCATTCCCTTAGAACTAGAAAGTCCCAAGCAAAACAGCAAAGCATCGAGAATATTAGATTTACCCGAACCATTCGGCCCAGAAATGACAGTAAACCCCGGTAGTAGAGGGACTGAGGTAGTACCACCGAAGGATTTGAAGTTGGTAAGTTCCACGCGCTTAACGTGTACCATAGGCGCTGTTTAACTGGGCTGATGGCTAATGAAGAACAAGTGTATCAATTAATTAAGGTTTCGCAACAGGGTAGAAGAATTTTATCGAACCGCAGAGGCGCAGAGGACACAGAGGTTTCATAATGGGGGGAGGAGTTATACAGGACTGTTTTCTAATGTATCAAACTGATCCACCTCTTTCTCCAGAAGAAGTTTTACCCACTATGTATGATCTCGTGAGTGAAGATCCAGAGGAACCTGGTTTGCCTGATCATTTTCATTTATTACAACCGCGTTTGTTAGACGAAAGTTTTAACTCGCCTAGCTATCCTAGCGACAAGATATTTACTGCTAGTGATATGAATCTTTATTATGACCCCCATCATCCGACATGGTACAAAAGACCAGATTGGTTTGTGGCTGTGGATGTTTCGCTGCTTTATAAAAATGGTGATTTACGGCTGAGTTATGTGGTTTGGCAAGAGGGAATTAGTCCGTTTATTATTGTGGAATTACTCTCACCTGGAACGGAAAAGGAAGACTTAGGACAAACTTTGCGAGATTTAGCAAAACCGCCGACAAAATGGGAAGTTTATGAACAGATTTTAAGGATTCCTTATTATGCAATTTTTGACCGTTATAAATATGAATTTAAAATGTTTAAATTAGATGGCGGTCGTTATGCGGAAGTTATTTTATCAGATTCCCGTTTTTGGATTCCTGAAATAGAGTTAGGTTTGGGTGTTTGGGAAGGAAGTTATCATAATATTCAGCAGTCTTGGTTGCGTTGGTATGATAGTACAGGTAATTGGGTTTTGACTCCCACGGAAGCGGAAAGACGGCAGAAAGAACGGTTAATTGAACAATTGCGGGCTTTGGGTGTAGAACCTGATTTAGAGTAAAGATTATTAGTTAAGAGTGCTACCAAGTACTTATAATCTTTCTAATTTGCTGCATAGAGTCTTGATAATATTTTTCATGTCCTTCTTTTTTATATATACCTGCGGCAGTTTTAAAATCTTCAATTGCAGCTTGGTCATATCCTAACTTAGAGCGAGACAACCCCCTTTTGTAGTAAAATTTAGCATAATTGGGGTCAATGTTAATAGCTTGAGTATAATCTTCAATTGCACCGTTGTGATCGTCCAAGAAATAACGAGCTACCCCTCGTCCACAGTAAGCTTGAGCATTGTTTGGTTGTAGTAGCAATGCTTGATTACAATGAGCAAGCGCACCTGTATAATCTCTCTTACTAAAGCATTTTTCAGCCAAATTAAAATATTTAACAAAATCCACAGATTTCAAAGCATCTAAATAGCCATGTAACCCACCAGCATAAAGCAATTCATTTACTTTTACTGAAGCAATAGCACCAGTGACAGGAATCATATCAGTTGGTAAAAACCCTGCTAAAATAAGATGATATTCTGTTTCTGCAACACTCACCTCTTCTTGAATTAAAATACAAACCAGAACTTTATTTTTGGTAATTTCTTCTCGGCTAATTGACCATTTAACTTCCTGAAAATTGCCATGTTTAGCTTTAATCTGAATACCAACAGATGAGTCAGAAGTTAAGGTAAAATCAACTTTTTCATTTCCGCAAATGGGTTGTTTATAGTCAACCTCAGTTACAAAGTCAGCTAACCGGATTTTGACCACTTCCTCACCCAGTTGTGTTTTCATACTCTTGATAAAGATATTAACAATAGGTTCTAAACCAGTTAGTGTATATATTTCAGCCATCTCCCAGCAAAAATCCCGTAATTGCTTTAACTTCTCACCGGAGATGACAGTTATCTCACTATGCTTTCCTTCTTTGTCACAATGTAGTAAATCACCAGATTCTAGTCTGGCGATAAAATCTGTCTGTTGTGCTTTAAGTATTGTTTTCCAGTCCATTCGTCAAAATTTGCCTTCATTTGACAAAGAATATTAATTTTAGTATTCCACATCTAGTTAGAAAAATGACTAACGGAAGTGGGATTATTTGGTTAACGAACCTAACTCTTTATCAAAATCATTTTTTTTAACGAACCGCCAAGTACGCCAAGTACGCCAAGTCAAGAAAGAAAAGGAAGAAATTTTTAGCTAAACCATATTGGGATTAGTGCAAGATTAGTAATAAAATTAAGTAAATCGGCGGGGACATAATCAGGATCACTTATGCTTATACAAGTTTAGAAAAACAAACATCAGTTTGGGGTTTAACTACCAACGGTATGGATTACCAATTTGTTTATATACAGCCAGGAAATCCTCCCATTTATCAATTATTACCAAAACTAGATATAACTCGTTTAGAATCTGCAATTGAGTTGCTGCAAATTCTCAAATCTATCTGTATATCATAGCCCCCTCCTCACTTGCGGGTTGGGGGTTGGGGGTGGGGTTCTTCTATTCACCTATTTAGTAATAAATTAAGTTCTCTTTGTGCATCTTTAAGACTATTTCTTTCCCCATTTTCTCGGAAGAGTTTAATAGCTTGTTGGAAATCCGCGATCGCACCTTGTCGATTTTTCTGTTTCGCGCGAGTTACACCCCTGTTATAATAAGCTAAAGCATATTTAGGATTAATGGCGATCGCCTGAGTGTAATCTTCATTAGCAGCTTTGAGATGCCACAGTTGAGAATTAGCATTACCACGGTTATTGTAAGCCGCAGCATCCTGAGAATTGAGTGAAATTGCTTGACTATGGTCTTCAATTGCGCCTTTGTAATCTCCGAAGGAAAAGCGGTGAATACCTCGGTGATTATAACCTGCACCCCATTGAGGATTTAGTTTTAAAACTGTGTTGTAATCTTCGGCGGCTTCCAATCTATACCCCAATTCACTCTTTATATCCCCCCGTTGGAGATAAGCTAATGTGTAATTGGCATTACGATTAATTGCTTCAGTATATTCCCTAATCGCCGCATAATTTTGATTATTGCTAGCGTGAATTAAACCTTTTTGATAATAAGGTCTAGCATCAGCGGCATTAATATTAATAATAGCATCAAAATCCTGGATTGCTGTGTGGTAAATTTTGAGGCGACGGCGGAGAATACCCCGTTGTAAATAGGCTTCAATATAATCAGGTTGCAGTCTGATTGCTGTGCTAAAATCTTCACTAGCCTCTTTATTTTCCTGCATCTGCACCAGGGCTAGACCCCGCCCATGATAAGCGTAAGCATTACGAGGATTTAATTCAATTGCTTTGGTGTAGTCAGAAATTGCTTCTTTGTATTTGCCTAATTCATAGAATGCAAATCCTCGATCATAATAAGCACCGGCATTTTGAGGATTTAATTCAATTGCTTTACTCGTATCTATCTTGGCTTGCTGATAGTCGCCTAATTGATAATAGGCATTACCTCGTTTATTGTAAGCCAGAGCATTTTCTGAATCCAGTGCAATGACCTGAGTAAAATCCTCAATTGCAGCTTCATAGTTTCCTGCTTGATATTTTTTTAATCCCTCCTGGTATAACTGCTGAAAATTAACATCATTTACATTTCTTGTTGATTGAAATAACCATGTTGTTGTGACAATTCCAAAAAAAGTGGCTATCCCGGCTAAGATTAACCAAAATTTTAGCTGAGGCTGTTTTTGTGGTGTATATTGATGACTTTTCACCTGTTGTATATCTTTTAAAACTTCAGTTACAGATTGGTAGCGGTGACGGTAATCAAAGCGCACCATTTTATCGATAATTTTTGTTAGTTGTTTACTGATTTTTATATTTTTGGTACGCCAAATAATCTCTCCTGTTAGGAGACTTTTCTGATTTTGTAACCTAGATATTTCGTTGGCTGGTAAACCGATAAGTGCGGCGATCGCAACTATTCCTAAAGCATATATATCACTGTTATACTGGGGGTCACCCCGCAATTGTTCCACCGGCACATATTCAAGGTTACCAACAATAGTCGTAACAACTTCCTGAACAGCACCAAAGTCAACCAAAACTAACTTTTTATCTGACTCTCGACGAATGATATTTGCTGGTTTAATGTCCTGGTGAATTATTCCCCGACTATGAACAAATACCAAAATTTCTAATACTTCTGATAAAACAGTAATTACCTGTTCTTCTTGCAGAGGTGTTCCCCGAAAAAGTTCTGCGGTTAAGTTATTCCCAATAATGTATTCTTGAACAAGATAAAATTCTGCATTATCTTCAAAATAGTTAACTAATTTTTGGATTTGTTCGTGTGACTCTCCTAGCTGCTGTAACTTTTTTGCTTCATCTGTAAATAACTCTCGCCGAATTGTTAAATCTTGGAGATTATCACTACCAGGATGTAGCTGCTTGACTACCAATTGGCTACCCGGAAGGATCGCATCTTCGACTAAATAAGTTTGTACTACTTCTTCTACATTCAGAACGCTGAGAATTTGATAACGTGCATCTAAAATTTGACCATTCATAAATTCCCCAGTGATTCCACTTGTAATATTCTCGCCATATTCGTTAACAGAATTGTAGTCTGAATCACTGAGAAGTTGGGGAGAAGAGGCAGGGGGGCAGGGTGCAGGGTGCAGGGGAGAAGAGGAAAGATTGTAACTTCCCAATGACTAATTAAGCTGGGATGACAAATTTTTCGCTACCTGCTAACCCAAAGGCGGCGTGAATTACTTGCAAAGCTTTCACACCTTCTTCTTGTGCTACGACACAGCTAATTTTGATTTCCGAGGTAGCAATCATTTGAATATTGATTTGGTTTTGGGCTAAAGCCTCAAACATTTTAGCCGCAATACCTGGTTGTCCGACCATCCCAGCACCGACAATACTCACCTTAGCGATCGCATTATCTAAGACAACTTCACCCCAGCCTAATTCGGACGCGACTTGAGTCAGCATTTTTTGTGTATTTTCCCCATCTATCCGCGAAACTGTAAAAGCAATATCTCGTTTGGGAACACCTTCCACGATGCGACAGCGCTGTGATTGAATAATCATGTCAACACTGACATTGTGCTGTGCTAATAGTCCAAACAATTTCGCCGCCATCCCCGGCCGATCGGGTACTTGACGAATTGCTAGACGTGCTTGGTTCATATCTAAGGCGACACCACGTACAGGAGGGGGAGTGGGGAGTGGGGAATCGGAAATTTTTTCTTGTTCCTTTATCCCGTTGTTTTCTTCAATTTCAAAAGCCTGACGAAGTGCAGCCACAGCGCGATCGCATTCTGTTGCATCGACGACACAACTAACTTTGACTTCACTGGTGGAAATCATTTGGATGTTCACTTGCGCTTCAGCTAAGGTGGCGAACATTTTAGCCGCTACCCCAGGACGGCCAATCATTCCTGCACCAGCAATGCTGACTTTGGCAATATTTTGTTCTACCATCACTTCCGCTTCGTCAGAGTTGGGGTGAGATTGATTTCTCAATGCTGGGGCGATGGCTGCTGCTACGGCTTCAGCGCGTTTTAATATTGGTGCTGTGACAGTAAAAGCAATGTCATTACTATTACCTTCATGTATAGACTGAATAATTAAATCTACATCGACATTTTGCCGAGAGATTTCCCCAAATAACCGCGCCGCTACCCCTGGTTTATCCGGTACGCGCAACAATGCGACTTTTGCTTGGTCGGTGTCAAATTCGACATGATCTACAGGACGAGCAATTTCTAAGTTGACAAGCGATCGCCCTTGAGGTTTCGGCGATATCACCCAAGTCCCAGGATCATCAGACCAACTAGATTTCACCACCAGAGGAACACCATAGTTCCGGGCAATTTCCACAGCACGCGGATGTAAAACTTTTGCCCCCAAGCTGGCGAGTTCCAGCATTTCATTGCAGGTAATTTCGTCCATTAACTGGGCTTCAGCCACCAAGCGGGGATCTGTAGTTAAAATACCGGGAACATCCGTATAAATCTCACAAAAATTCGCTCCTATTGCCGCTGCGATCGCTACGGCGGAAGTGTCAGAACCCCCACGACCCAAAGTCGTAATTTCCATATCTCTCAGGCTAGATATCCCCTGAAATCCAGCTACTACAACCACTTTACCTTGAGCAATATGATCACTCAGCCGTTGGGTTTCAATATGCAAAATCCGGGCGCGGGTGTGTTCAGCTTCGGTAACAATTCCCACTTGAGCGCCAGTCATCGAAATAGCTGGCTGTCCGATTTCTTGCAATGCCATACTGACTAAAGCAATCGTCACTTGCTCACCAGTAGAAAGCAGCATATCCATTTCCCGGCGGTTGGGATTGCGAGAAATTTCGTTGGCTATTTTCACCAGTCCATCAGTGGTTTTCCCCATCGCCGAAACCACTACGACTACAGAGTTTCCCGCCTTCACAGTCTTGTAAACACGCTGTGCAACAGCTTGAATACGTTCTACCGAACCAACAGATGTACCACCGTATTTTTGAACTATCAGCGCCATAAGTTTATCTTATATCAATTTTGCCTACTGTCTTCAATGCCCCGCAACTTCGGGAAACCTGGAAAGTATTGCCAGTTGTTTAGTTTATTAATTAATATCAGAATCAGTGCCGACAAAAAACCTGTATTTTAGGTTCCTGAGTGACTTTTTCAACAATGTATCTAAAAATTACTGAAAATTTCCCTCTGCTGAGAGCCATAGTAAAGGTAAGACCATAGTATACTGCGTCAGCCTCGCCATTAAATTAATCGATTTACCCACTCTGTGAAATTAGCCACTAGAGGCAGAGAATAAATTATTACTGAATCCGCGATAAAATTGTAGTGATTATTTTGTAATTAATCATCACTTGCCGCACAGATAAAACCAAACTTCCCATAACTTCTTGAAACAGTGGAATTTGTGAGATTATCTTTGGGCTTTTTGATGCCTGACAGTCGCTTCTGTCACAACCATTGTGATAAATTGACCCATTTGTTTTATAATATTTAAACATCAGCATAATTTTTTTTACTAATCTGTAGCGGACAACAGCTATATATGTGAGGAGCTGTTCCCGGGCTGTAATACAGTAAAATTGAGGAATGCAAAATGTCAAATAGCCCAGGGTTGTATATTCTGCTAGTCAGCGTTCACGGCTTAATTCGTGGTAAAAATTTAGAACTAGGACGAGATGCTGACACGGGTGGACAAATTAAATATGCTCTAGAACTCGCTCAAGCTTTAGCAGCAAACCCACAAGTAGAACGAGTAGACCTGGTAACCCGTTTAGTCAATGATCCCAAAGTTAGTTCCGATTATGCTCAACCTGTAGAAGTTCTCAGTGACAAAGCCCAAATTATTCGTTTGAACTGCGGGCCACGTCGCTATCTCCGCAAAGAAGTTCTCTGGCCGCATTTAGATAATTTTGCCGATGAATTACTCAAGCACTTGCGCCAAGTGGGAAAATTACCCCATGTGATTCATAGCCATTACGCCGATGCGGGATATGTGGGTTGTCGAGTTGCAGGTTGGTTAGGTGTACCACTTGTGCATACTGGTCACTCCCTCGGACGGGTTAAACAACAAAGACTTTTAGAGCATGGTACTAAAAAAGAAACCATTGAAAGCACTTATCACATTAGTACACGCATTGAAGCCGAGGAAACGACCTTGGCGAGTGCTGCATTAGTCATCGCTAGTACCAATCAAGAGGTGACACAGCAGTACGGTATTTACGACCACTATCAACCAAATAGAATGGTTGTAATTCCGCCTGGGGTAGCACTGAAAGAATTTTACCCGGTTCCGGAAAATTGGCAGGAACCACCTATTTATCAGGATTTAAAACGATTTCTGAATAATCCGGAAAAGCCCATGATTATGGCGCTTTCTCGTCCAGCTATTCGCAAAAATGTTGCGACTCTGGTCAAAGCCTATGGTGAAGATCCAGAATTGCGTAATTTAGCAAATTTAGTCCTGATTTTAGGAAATCGAGATGACATCACCACGATGGAATCAGGGCCACGCCAGGTACTGACCGAAATTTTTCAGTTAATCGATCGCTACGACCTTTACGGATACGTCGCCTATCCCAAACACCACCGTTCTGATGAAGTCGCTGAACTCTATCGATTGTTGGCGAAAACACGGGGAGTTTTTATCAATCCGGCATTAACTGAGCCTTTTGGTCTCACCTTAATTGAAGCTACAGCCTGCGGTGTGCCAATTATCGCTACCTCAGATGGTGGACCGCGAGATATCCTGGAAGCTTGCGAAAATGGGATGTTAATTGACCCTCTTGATATTAAACAGATTCAGGATGGTCTGCGAACAGCACTCACAAATCGGGAACAATGGGAAACTTGGTCTAAAAATGGATTAGATCGAGTTCGAGAAAATTTTTCTTGGCAAAGTCACGTAGAACGTTATCTCGAACAAGTGCAGCAGTTACCGCAACGACGAGTCCAATCGCTGCTGAGTCCTTTACCAAAAGCTTTAGCAACTGACCTTCCTGATTGGAACATTCCCGATCAAAACCGCTTACCAACCGCAGATCGTTTTCTCGTTTGTGAAATCGATAACACCTTATTAGGTGACCAGGAAGCTTTACACAAACTCATTGAACGACTGCATAACGAAGGTCACTCCACTGGAGTGGGAATTGCTACCGGGCGCAACTTGGAAAGTTCCTTACAAATGTTAGAAGAATGGCATTTTCCCAGACCAGACTTGCTGATTGTCTCCGCAGGTAGTGAAATCTATTATGGGCCGCAGGTAGTCCCAGATACGAACTGGCAAAGACACATTGGCTACCATTGGAACGCTAACGCTGTTCGTCAAGCAATGGAAGAACTACCCGGAGTCGGGCTGCAACCTCCGGAAGCTCAAGGTAAGTTTAAACTCAGCTACTTTATTGATGAAACCAAATCCTTAAGCTTCAAGGAAATTATGCGTCATCTGCGACGGCGTAGGCTCCATGTCAAAGGAATTTACAGCCATAATATGTATCTTGATTTGTTACCCATCCGGGCTTCTAAAGGTGATGCTATTCGTTATTGTGCCTTGAAGTGGGGATTACCTATTAAACGATTCTTAGTCGCAGGTGCATCTGGTAATGATGAATCAATGCTGTCTGGGAATACCCTAGCTGTGATTGTGGGTAACTACAGCGCCGAACTGGAAAAGTTGCGTGGCTATCCCCAAATTTACTTTGCCGAAGGACATTATGCTTGGGGAATCTTGGAAGCACTAGATAGCTATGACTTTTTTGGTACTCTGTCTCAGGCAGAACCGGAAATGACAGCAGTTTGACCGCAGAGGCTGAGGATCGGGGGGATTTGCAACTCCCCTGACTGCTCAAAGGGTTTGTTATTCAATTTTGAGGACAACTAATGTCATATCATCGGTGTTTTGCTTTTCAGCACCGATAAATTGCAAAACTTGGTCAAATAGATAATCCACAATTTCCTGTGGGCTAGTGTAATACCTGCAAGCGGCATTAAAGGCAGCAACGAAATTTTCTTCGTCGAAGCGATCGCCACTAGCAGCCGCCGCATCAGTCAAACCATCTGTATAATAAATTACTGTGTCCCCAGGTTCTAACTGTGCCTGGGCATCTTCATATTGGCTATTGTGATCTAACCCAATCAGCATTCCCAACGTATCCAAGCGAGTAATAGTTTTCGTGGCGGCGTGCCACCATAAAGGAGGATTGTGTGCCGCATTACTATAAGATAAAACTCGATTAAAGGGATTATATTCTGAGTAAAACAGCGTCACAAAACGGTGGGAATTTTCTAAATCCGCATACATAACGCGATTCAAATTTTGCAGAATTATACATGGGGAATTACCATGTAACACCTCTCCGCGCAGCATTCCCCGCATCATCGTCATAATTAGTCCGGCTGGGACACCTTTACCCATAACATCGCCAATTACCAAACCCCAGCGCCCATTTTCCTGAGCAGTTTTGCCATTTAGCTGCACCTGATTGCTATTGGTGGGGATAAAATCGTAGTAATCTCCACCGACACGATTAGCCGGTTTACAACGTGCAGCTAGAGTTGCACCAGGAATATACGGACATTGACGCGGTAAGAGTCGCCGTTGAATTTCTGCGCCAATTTCTAGTTCTTGATCTAGGCGTTCTTTTTTTCTCAGTTCTACTGCTAGTTCGTCGTTTTCAATAGCTACAGCCGTTTGGTCTGCTACCAGTCTGACTAACTTTTGTCTGGTTTCCGTCCAGCTATATTCCGGGTCACGGCTGAGGACGTAAAGCCACCCCCGTTCTGTATGCTTCACCAAAATCGCTGTGCCAAAGATTTGCACATCTGGCCCCAAGTGGCGATGCATTTGGTCATCCAAAATCCCCGTAGCTGTTGCTAAAGGAGATGTCTTAGACAGAAGTGTGATTTGACTACTAGCCGTTTCTAAGGCTTTGCGGATGTTCTTCCGCTGGCGGCTATCCTGCCAGTGTAGCTGCTCTAACCTAATTTGACCGTTAGGTTTATGCAGGAACAAAGCACTACCATCAGCATCTGTGACTCTGGTGGCCATTAACGGGATCAGCTCCAAAAACTGGTTCAAATTATTGAAGCTTCTCAGGGCAAATCCTAAAGAACTGAGTAAATCTTGGATTTTATTCTGTTCTCGGTGCAGCCGGGCCACGAGTTCTTTGAGTGCCACCACTGGCGTGACATCCGTCGCAGCACTACTATTACTATCAGTGGGTTGAGAGGGCAGTTGAGACACAGGTAAAGGTATTATTGCACTTGATATAGATAGAGTTGAGATTACTTATAAATAAAGTAAGTTGCTGGAGAATTGCTAAATTATATTGGGACAAGACTTATGACTTTAGCAAGAGTAAAAAGACGTAAGACATAGCTGGAGATAAGTATTATATTTGCTTATTACATCTATGGCTAAATATAGATGTATGTTAAATCAAAAATGACTCAGTAAAAATCAGCAAATTCTGTCATCACCTATAAAGCCTTGATTTTTTCCAGAACTTAATTAGCAAATCATACATCTTTAGACCCAAAAAAATACCTTGTCAACAAAATAATTTTGTGAGGTTTTCTGATTTTCTCCTGGAACTGTGAAGTCTAAGGTCTGAAGTGCCACAGAAAGGCAGGGGTAGGGGGGCAGGGGAGCAG
>NZ_CAWQOY010000131.1:0-41050 GCF_963896525.1 Nodularia sp. LEGE 04288 | reverse complement strand
TTGTTATACCAGTTTAAATATTCACGGGGTGATGTGAAAAATCCCTGATAGTCGGGATGAAGTAAGCCCATGTCGGGGGTTTCAATGGGTGGGGGAATTTCTCCGACTTTTAAATCTAAGTATTTTTCTGCTAATATCCAAAATAATGCGGCAACGTTTTCGGAACCGCCGGCGTTCCAGTATCCATAGATAATTAACCAGTTGCGTAAGTCTTGGACTTTCTGCACTGGGACGAATTTTAAAAGTTTGGGACCGATTTTTAAGAAGCTAATATAACCAGCAAGTTTGTCTTCTTCGCGTCCGTTGCTGAATTTGTCAAGGATGAATTTAACAGGTTTTGGCATTCCTTTGGGTTGGTCGCCAATGGCAAAAATACCCAGTTTGGTTAAACTCATCAGTTCTAAGGCTGACTCGAAGACTAGACGGATGGGAATTTGGGAAATGCGATCGCGCAACCACAAAACCTGATCATAATCAAATAGCAGACTACCGAAAAACACATCAGCGCCATCTAGTGCTGCTTCTACTTCGCTGCGCTGACTGGTAATATGGCGATCGCTAAACACCCGAATATCCAAATCAGGACAGCGCAATTTAGCCACCTCAGCCGCTTTTCTGTACAAGTCAGCGTTAAACGACTCAAATCCAGCAATCAAGACAATGCGTTTCATGCCTAAGCTACGACGAAAGATCCCTATACTTATGATCTTAATCGTAGTTTCGGTTTCATGACTCATTCCCCAAAATGAACACCGTAATCTACCCAAAGACTGAAAATTATTGGTTACAAAATACCATTTGGCAATTTGGCACATTTTCGGATGGCTGAGTTGGTATTGTGAGATTCGCGAATATCTTTGTGCGACAATACCGACTTGCAGAATCCCTCAGTTAGCAGGCTAGCTACTGGGGGTATTTTTTTGATATTGTATAAATTCGTTGAGACGGAAGTTCGGACAAATCCTCGAAGTCCTTGAGATGTTAACAGAGATTTTTTTTAAAAGACTGGACTTTGAAAGTAAATATGATTGAAACTTTTATTTACCAAAGAAAATAATTCATCCTCAACTAACTTAACTTAAAGTTAACCGAAATTTAACTCTTAATAGAAGTTTTTGATACCACTAAAGGTTAGTATGATGTTTGTGTATAACATTAAACAACAAGGAAAGTCGCGTCTATTGTAATAGCATAATTATCCATAATATCTGCTTATATCTCATTATAAAATGAACAATCAAACGAAAGTTGCAGACAGTTGTACAGGTAAATTTTTAACGCCTTTTCAATTGAGGTTTTTACAGAAAAGTTTACAAGAAAATCTACCTGATTCCTATCGTCAGCGCATTGAAATTATGCTGCTAGCAGACCAGGGGAAATCTCAAACAGAAATTTGTAAAACTTTAGGATGTTGTCCAGCAACAGTTAGACATTGGATGCACATAGCCCGTACTGGTATGGCGCATCAATGGCAAGATTGTCCCATTGG
Organism: Nodularia sp. LEGE 04288; assembly: GCF_963896525.1. Lineage (NCBI taxonomy): Bacteria > Bacillati > Cyanobacteriota > Cyanophyceae > Nostocales > Nodulariaceae > Nodularia > Nodularia sp. LEGE 04288. The sequence goes on along the minus strand of NZ_CAWQOY010000131.1, from coordinate 39,561 downwards.
TCGCCCGAAAGCAGTCAACGACGAATATCTGCAACGATTAAAAGAACTAGTTTTAAATAGTCCCCGCGATTACGGCTATGCTTTTCGCCGCTGGACAGCCAACTGGCTTCAAAAACATTTGGCTAAAGAATTTGGTATTGAAGTGAGCGATCGCCATATCAAGCGACTGCTCAAACAAATGGGATTATCTACGCGCCCAAAAACCAATAACGAGCCGCAAGCAGGATCTGAAAATACTAAAAGTTCCAGCATATTGATTCACGACCTGAAATCCGACAACATCCCCGAAAATAACGGATTTCTGCCTATTCAATTCGCAAAATTAGGTATGGAGTCAGAAACTTATGGTGCAAAATCTATCCGATCCTGTGGTTTTATTACAACAGTTCAACCATGCATTAGGACATTCACTGGGCGAAGCGGAATTTCAGCGCTACTACCAACAATTTAAATTTCTCAACCCGAAAGTCGGAAAGTTTTGGCAAGGAGAAGATGCAGAAGCTGGAGTATATATTGCGATCGCAGGTAAAGTCAGGTTATTAAATGATCAAGGAGAGTTAATTACCACATTGGGATCTGGAGAATCTTTTGGAGAATTTACCTTATTCCCAGAGGCTAACTTCCAACCCTATGGGGCTAGAGCAAGTGTTAATTTACAACTATGCTTTATTCCCGCCGCAGTTTTATCGGCCTTGATGCTTAGATATCCCCCAATTAAAGAGCATTTACTAGCTAAGGCAAATACCTATAATTCGCTGCTGGTGGGTTCCGAACAATCACCTCAACACAATCAAACCGAAATTCCCTCAGCACCAGTAACACCAGTTACAGAACCTCAGCTAGACAAAAAACTTAGCAAAGCTTACTTTCCCACTCCTAAGCAGCGAGTTGGACATTTATTACAACGAACAATTCGCCGTTACCCATTTTTTAACCAACAAAGTGCATCAGATTGTGGTGCAGCTTGTTTAGTCATGGTGTCTCGTTATTGGGGTAAACGCTTTAGTGTGAATCGCTTACGGGATATCGCGAATGTTGACCGTAATGGTGCATCTTTGCGTGGTTTATCCACAGCAGCAGAAAGTATTGGGTTTAGCACACGACCAGTAAAAGCCAGCCTAGATCAGTTAGCCAAGCAAACATTACCTGCGATCGTTCACTGGGAAGGCAAACATTACATTGTGGTTTATGAAATTACCCAAAAATCTGTGATTGTCGCCGACCCAGCCATTGGTCAACGGACTCTGAGTCATGCTGAATTTAAAGCAAATTGGACTGGCTATACACTGCTGCTGCAACCCACAGCCTTTTTAAAAGATACCAAAGACACAATTACACCTTTTTGGCAATTCTTTGAACTACTCAAGCCTCACAGCTTGGTCATGTTGGAAGTATTTGCCGCATCTGTGTTTATTCAGATATTTGGACTGATTACTCCTTTATTCACTCAGTTAATTTTAGATAGGGTAGTAGTACAGCGTTCTGAACTCACCTTATTTGCCGTCGGTTTAGGATTACTAATTTTTAGTTTATTCCGTGTAGCAATGATGGGTTTACGGCAATATTTATTAGACCACACAGCTAATAAAATAGATGTGGCATTAATCGTGGCATTTATTCGCCATACTCTGCGCCTACCCCTCAGTTACTTTGAGTCCCGTTATGTGGGGGATATTACCTCTCGCGTCCAAGAAAATCGCAAAATTCAACGTTTTCTTTCTGGTGAAGCATTATCTATCCTGCTAGATTTACTAACTGTTTTTATCTATCTAGGATTGATGTTTTGGTATAGCTGGAAAATGGCATTGTTATCCTTAGTAATTGTACCGCCTTTTGTACTATTGGCTTTGGTCGCCACACCTTTTTTACGCAAAATTTCCAGAGAGATTTTTAATGCTTATGCTACTGAAAGTAGTTATCTAATTGAAGCTCTTTCTGGTGTCAGAACAGTGAAATCTACAGCAGTAGAACAGACAGTGCGTTGGCATTGGGAAGAATTATTGCATAAGGAAATTAAAACTGGTTTTTCTGGGCAGATTATTGGTAATCGCCTGCAAATATTTAGTAATTCCATTCACGCAATTGTTACTACTACTTTATTATGGTTTGGGGCATATCAAGTAATTCACAATCAGTTAACCATTGGTCAGTTAGTAGCATTTAATATGCTATTAGGAAATGTGATTGCACCATTCCAGAGATTAACAGTTTTGTGGAGTGAATTACAAGAAGTAACCATTGCAGTAGAAAGAATTAACGATGTACTAGATGCAGAACCAGAAGAGGATTTACAGCATCAAGTTAGACAATCTTTACCACCAATTCAAGGACATATTCACTTTGATCATGTGACATTCCGCTATCATCAAGAAAGTGATATTAACGTTTTAGAAAACCTCAGCTTTAGGGTTAAACCAGGGCAGATGGTGGCTTTAGTCGGTCGGAGTGGTTCAGGAAAGACAACTATTTCTAAGTTAGCTTTGGGGTTGTATCCGCCTACAGATGGCAAAGTCTTAATTGATGGACAAGATATTACTAGCCTTTCCTTACGTTCCTTACGGGAACAAGTTGGAGTCGTTGACCAAGATACTTTTCTATTTGGCGGCACAATTCGAGAGAATATCAGCTTAGGATATCCGGGGGCAAAACTAGAAGAAATTATTGAAGCTGCACAATTAGCGGGTGCTGATGAGTTTATCAAAAAAATGCCTATGGGCTATGAAAGCCAAATCGGTGAAGGCGGGGGAATGTTGTCTGGTGGACAACGACAAAGGATTGCGATCGCCAGAGCATTATTAGGCAATCCCCAATTGTTAATTTTAGACGAAGCTACTTCCCATTTAGACGCTGAATCAGAGCGAATTATTCAGAGTAATTTAAATACCATCCTCAAGGGAAGAACCACATTAGTAATTGCTCATCGTCTCTCAACTGTACGCAATGCAGATTTAATCTTGGTGCTGGATCGGGGTGTGCTAATCGAGAGTGGTACTCACGAAGAGTTAATGGCTAAACGGGGACATTATTTTTATCTGAATCACCAGCAGTTAGATAACGCAGCCTAACTCAAGCTAATTTTCAATTTTCCCAATCCATCATTAATCTTCAGAGAAGTTATGACAGATACATTAAATGGACAAGTAAAAAACCAACTTCATGAAGATGGAATCTATCAGGAAGTTTTAACACCTCAAAATCCAGCTATTTCTAAACCAGAACTTAATCAGGAAACGAAAACATCTCAAACATCAAGCATAGCCATCTCATCTGATGATTGGTCTCATGTTACCAAAGATTTGCTTGATAGTTTGCCACAAGTTTGGACAAGAGGATTACTATACTTTTTAATTATTTTTGTAGCGATTATTTTACCTTGGGCAATGTTTTCGCGGGTAGATGAAACAGGTGTAGCTAGAGGCAGATTAGAACCCCAAGGTAAGACAGTGAGACTAGATGCTCCTGTTGCTGGAACTGTTGCCGAAATTCAAGTTAAAGAGGGTGATTTAGTTAAGAATGGACAGATTTTGTTAGTCATGGAATCTGAATTAGTCCAAGCCGAGTTACGACAGGTAAAAGACAGATTAGAAGGGCAATTAAATAGGCGATCGCAGTTAAATTTATTACAGAGCCAGTTAATTGTAGCTTTAGCCACTCAAGAACAACAAAATCAATCTCAAGAGTTAGAAAAACAATCTCAAATAGACCAAGCCAGACAGAACTTGAATGCTATTAGAAGTTCATCTAATTTACAAAAAGAAGAAAAATTATCTCAGGTCAATCAAGCACAGCAAACGGTTGAGTATAGTCAAACTGCTAACAACTTAATAGAAAGTAGTTTAGCCAGTACCCAACGAGAAGTTAACCGCTATCGTCAGCTTTGGGAAAAAGAGGTTATCCCAGAAATTACAGTTATAGAAAAACAAGATATCGCTAAAGAACAGCAAAGATTATATGAACAGAGTAAGTCAGACATTCGACAAGCTAAGTTAAGGTTAGCAGAACAACAGAGTAGTTATGAACGGACTCTTAGTCAATTTAATGCCGATATTGAACAGGCTAGATTACGTCTCAATGAACAAGAAAATGGTTATCAAACAGTAACTCATGTGGGTAAACTTGCGGTACTCAAAACTCAGGAGCAATTAAAAAATATAGATACAGAAATTTCCACACTCAATGCAGAAATTGCTCAAACTAAAAGCCAAATTCAGGCTTTAGAGTTTCAGATAAGTCAACGAATTTTAAAAGCAAACGTGAATGGAACTGTATTTCAGTTACCAATTGAAAAAGCTGGTTCTGTAGTTCAGCCAGGCACAATGATTGCCGAAATTGCCCCAACAGATTCGCCTTTAATTATTAGAGCGCAAATGGCCACAACTGAGAGCGGTTCTTTAGCAAAGGGATTACCAGTTAAGCTCAAATTTGATGCTTATCCTTTTCAAGATTATGGAGTTATTGCCGGCGAATTATTAGAAATTTCTCCAACGACAACAGAAATAGATACACCTGGGGGAAGAGTAGCGGCTTATAACTTAGAAATTGCGATGAATCAGCATTGTATTCCTAGTCCTGATCAATGTATTCCCTTAAATCCTGGGGATACTGCAACTGCTGAAGTGATAGTGCGTCAGCGTCGGATTATTGACTTTCTACTTGATCCGTTTAAGAAATTGCAACAAGGAGGAGTGAAATTGTAAGTTATTTACACATGAAACACAAGAAGAAATCATAAATCACAGATAAACACCCAATTCTTAATTGAGGCACGGATTCATGTTACAAACAGTTACAATTAGTAGTGAAGATATTCTTCAGCAAGTCAAGTTATCTTCTCAAATTCCTGACTTAATCAAGAAGATTGTGACTTGCAAACTGATTGATGAAGTAGCAGCTAAAGAAGGTATAACTGTTAAGACTGAAGAAATTCAGGAAGCAGCAAACCAAATGAGGTTAATCAACAACCTGCATACTGCTGATGATACTTGGGCATGGATGCAAAAATATAGCCTTTCTCTTGATGATTTTGAAGAAATGATATGCACTAATATACTATCTTGGAAGTTGGCTACTCATCTTTTTGCTGATAAAATCGAACCCTATTTTTTTGAAAATCAGTTAGAGTATGCTGGTGCAATTATCTATGAGGTTGTACTGGATGATGAGGACTTAGCAATTGAATTATTCTATAGCTTGCAAGAAGGAGAAATTAGCTTTACTGAAGTAGCTCTCCAATACATTCAGAATAAAGAGCTACGCCGTTGTGGAGGATATTGTGGAATATTACGACGCGCAGATTTAAGACCAGAAATTTCAGCCAATGTTTTTGCTGCTAAACCACCGCAAATTCTCAAACCTATTCTAACTGCTAAAGGCTATCATCTAATTTTAGTGACAGAGATTATTCAACCAAAATTAGATGATCAACTGCGCCTTCAAATTGCTTCTAATTTATTTAATGCTTGGATAGAAAAGCAGATTGAAGCTATTGAAGTTGTTACTAAACTGAATTAAAAGTTTAGTTTAGCCTTGTGACATTGTTGCTTTTTTGTAAATGATTCGACTCCGATTTTTGCTTTTCTTTGCCTGCAACATAGCCAAAGTAAGTAGCGATAATTGTAATTAACACTGTGACAATGCAGAAAATCACCGTATTATTAGGAGAACCAGGAAGACCGCATTTACTCATGAGGGAATCTCCTTTGTTTTATTTGCTAATGAGAAAAGGGATGTAAAGCTTTATGTATGACATATTTACATCCCAGTTCCAAATAGTCTTTACTTTTGTACTTAACTAGTTTGCAGCGTCTTGTTTGTGATCTCTGCCAATTGTATAACTTAACCCTGCTGCTGCTACGAAAAGTGCGGCAAAAGGAGTAATCCCACCATAAGTGAGACCCATTTGTTCATCAGATACTTCATGAAGAAAGCTTTCTTCGTCTGCAAGTAGGTCAAACCCACTAGGCTTAAGATTGTCGATTTGAATTGTTGCCATATAAATCTCCTTAAACTACATCTAAAAAGTGAACAGGTACGTTCGCTTCCTTTCAAAAAATTAGTTTTACAACCGACCGACTAGATAAGAAATTCCAGCGCCTGTGGCGATTACAGAAACGGCAGTACCCACACATATCCAAGTAGTAGTGATGGTTAAAGATGAGGGTGAAGCACCTCCTCCAATATTACCAACTTCATTTTCTGACAAATCATTCAAATAGCTTTCAGAATCAGAAAATAGGTCATAACCAACAGGACACAGGTCAGAAATTGCGATTGTAGCCATTTTAATTTACTCCAGTTTGTAAGTGATTTAAGTAATGAAATAAAATGTTCATTACCTAAAAAATAATAATACTTCTACAATTGAAATAGCAATAATTATTTAATTAGTAAAAGTGCAAAAATGTAGTTATTATGTCCATCAATTTAAATAATCTAAAATTCAACAAAAAATGGCAAAATTAATTGGATTTCTCTCAAATAAATTTTGCCATCTTAATTTACAACCGATAAATAATGAAGCTACACCCTGACAGTCATCCAGATTATTCATATAATGGCTATCTACTGCGGCTCCGAACAAATGTTATTTGAATTTGTATATAAATATTATTGGGCGCACCAGGAAAACTGCATTTACTCATAAAGGGATCTTCTATATTTTATTTGCTAATGAGAAAAGGAATGTAAAGCTATATGTGTGACATATTTACATCCCTTTTCCAAATAATATAATATTTACTTTTGTACTTAACTAGTTTGCAGCATCTTGTTTGTCATCTCTACCAATTTTGTAACTTAAGGCGGCAGCGGCTAGAAAAAGCGCGCCCCAAGGGGTAATACCACCATAAGTGAGACCCATTTGTTCATCAGATACTTCATGAAGAAAGCTTTCTTCGTCTGTAAGTAGGTCAAAGCCGCTAGGCTTAAGATTGTCGATTTGAATTGTTGCCATATAAATCTCCTTAAACTACATCTAAAAAGTGAACAGGTGCGTTCGCTTCCTTTCAAAAAATTAGTTTTACAACCGACCGACTAGATAAGAAATTCCAGCGCCTGTGGCGATTACAGAAACGGCAGTACCCACACATATCCAAGTAGTAGTGATGGTTAAAGATGAGGGTGAAGCACCTCCTCCAATATTACCAACTTCATTTTCTGACAAATCATTCAAGTAGCTTTCAGAATCAGAGAATAGGTCATAACCAACAGGACGCAGGTCAGAAATTGCGATTGTAGCCATTTTAATTTACTCCAATTTGTAAGTTATTTAAGTAATGAAATAAAATGTTCATTACCAACAAAATAGTAATACTTTTGCAATTTAGATAGCAATACTCATTGAATTACCAAAGGTGCAAAAATGTAGTTATTATGTCCATAAATTTAAGCAATTTTAAAATAAAGAAAAATAGCAGAATTAATGTGAGAAGAACAAAATTAATTCTGCCAACCTAATTTATAAATGATAAATGATTTACGAGATGTTAAAATTTAGGAATTAAAACCATTTTTTAATCCCATCTGAAACAACGAGTCTAATACTTGTTCTCTAATTTCCCGTAATTCAGCAGGAAACCATTTTTCAACCTTTAAAATGTGATAACCAAGTTTGGTAGTAATGGGTCCAATTATGTCCCCTTCTTTTGCATTAGTAATAGCCTGAGCAATTTCCGGCATTAACTCTGTCAAAAAGCAAATCCCTACAAAACCACCATTTTCCTTAGATTTTTGCCCTTTGGAATGTTCTAAAGCTAAAACACAGAAAGAAATATTGTCTTGGCCTAGAGATTGAGAGATTTGTAATGCTTCTGTTAAATCACGGACTAAAATTTGTGATAAAGCTACACGCTTATATTCATCCCGATGATTCATGTAATGACTATCTACTGCGGCTCCGAACAAATGTTCTTTTAATTTCTGGGTCAATAGCGATAGACGAATTCCCTCTGACCAATCTTCAACAGAAATGCGCTGTTGAGTCAGCCAGTTTAAGGTTTCAGTTGTATCTAGTAGCTTGTGTTCTTGACGAAAGGCATCTCCCGTTGCTTGCAACTCTTCATTGGTAACTGTGATACCTAACTGTTCGCAGGTAGATAAAATTAGTGCATCCTGTTCAGTCAAAGCCGCAATTTCGGCCATTTTCGTTGAACGTCGTAGATAAGCAATAATTTCTTCATCTGTGGCTGGTGTAATTTCCGGTAGTGTTAGGGTTGATGAGTTATTTTGCATATTGGGAAAAAATTAAAACTTTAACGGCTAATTTGAACGATAAATGAGTTTTTTCGCCTCAATATCTTCGATTTTCAGGCGCTGGCGATGTAAATCACCATAGATTGCGAGATAATCTAGTTCTGCTGATGTCAGTTTACCTTTCTTTATGCCAGCGATCGCGGCATCAATTTCCTCTCGACAACGCAATCCGGTTAAACAAACATCTACACAGTTTTGAGTGAGGGAGTAGCGATAGCAATCAGGTGCAAATGGTTGCCAAAGACCTTCTGGAAAACTATCGGGGGTGTCCCAAAGAACTCCTGAATGGGAACCAGTAGATTTAAAGGTAACAATACCTGGCCTTTGAGGATCTTGAGGATCTAATTCATGGAATACTTTTGCTTGAGCAGAGCGATGAGCCATATTATGTCTCACCATCACGACATCTAACAGTGGGCTATTAGACCACTTCTGTGCTAAACCAAGGTCATGAAAAGAAGCACCAATATAGCGAACTGCCCCCATTTTTTTCAGACGTTCTGAGATGCCAAATATTTTTTCTATAGTTCGCTGATAAACAGAATTAGCACCTCTTAAATCATGAGAAAGTTGCAAGCAATCTTGGAAGTTGGACTCATCTTTGACATCAATCCAACCCCAGAAAAATACATCAATGTAGTCAAGTTTCAACTCCACAAACTGATCCATCAGCGCAGCAAGTGCCATGTCTGGATTTTTGATGTAAGTTACAGTAGCCAGCACCACTTTTTCTCTATTTGCAGAACCACGTCCACATAATTGACGCAATCCTCCTGACATAGAACTGTAAATATGGTGATGTAAATCACTAGAATAAAAAAAGTAATTAATCCCTTGCTCGAAAGCATAAAGGGTATCCTCGCTGGAAATACTGCCACCACCGCCTAATCCCAAGCAACTAACGTTTAAATCAGTGCGTCCTAGTTTACGGTAAAAAGGCAAATCTGACTCCTGGAATTGAGAATTACAGGAGACAAGCTTGTTTGTAGAGACTAAGGATGGTGCAGCAAGATTAGTTATTTGTATCATTCAATGGTAAGTAAATATTTTCAGAATTGGCATTCAGATAAGGATGTTGCCAGTCAATATTTAATAGAGAAAACTGCTCAAAAATAGCTTTCATCCGATTTTCTGGCAATTTCTCTCCTGCATACCAAGCAGCAAGCATTCCATTAGTAATAATTTGGCAACGATTCATACCAAAGCTTTCTTGAGTGGCAAATTTATGCTCAGGTTCTTCTGCTAATCCTAATCCTGATGCTAACTGCATCGTAAATAAGGGAATCTCAGGCTGAAAGTGTATTTGCTGCTCTTGATAAACAGTTTGTAAAACTTGCCTGACCGTCTGATAATGATTTTTATCAAAGTACAATACACCGGAATCATGACGTTGGTAATCGTTGGGGTTATATAAAACCTTGAAGTCGAAGGGAATAGCTTGAGCATTAAGCTGTTGTGTTAGACTTGCCATCACAGCCACAGCTCCTTCAGCAGTGAGATTGAAGTAGATGCGTACAGTTACAGGATGAGTATTTGCATGATTTTGGTAATGTAACCCCATATTCCCAACCGCCATATAAAAGCCATTCTGCACTAAATTTTTAGGCATCCGGATAGCGACTAAATCACCCACTTTAGATTTTTGTGCCGATTCTGGGAGATGTTTTTCTCGTTCAATATGCAGTCTTAAATCTGCTTTAGTCACGGCTAAAGTGCCATCATCTTCTTGCTTAATCACAGACCACCCTGGATCAAAGTAGCCAGTGCCGCTATTACTAGCGTGTAATCGCTCATAAAACTGTAAATCTACTCCTAAAAAGCTATTGTTCTCTAAGTTTGAGGCGAAGTTTTTAGTATTTGTATCCAGTGAAAGAGAGGCTCGTAAAGAGTGATTGTAGTAAATACCGTAGAGAAAATTACGCAATTGTAAACTCAAATATTTTTGCTTAATCACTTCAGGTATTGACTGAAAGCGGCTGACGGCTTCTGGTGGTAGTTCAAATGGCTGATAATCAGGATGATGGATGGAAAAATTAGAATGAATTTCTACTTTGTCAACAATATCTTGTAGAGTGTGAAGTAGTCGTAAATCTGTTAATTTAGATTGTTCAATTACAGAGTCGTTGAGTAACTGTGTCATGGTTGCTTATAAATTCGATATGAGCAGTAGTTAAATAACAGCAATTCTAAACGCTGATGTTAATTCAGCAACAGACTGACCAAAAACCGTCTTTATAGATGATTCTGGGCGACATAATAAGCTTTTAGCGACTTGTAGCAGAATGATACCAGTATTACCAAATGATTTTTGGTGTTGAACGATGGCCAAAATTTGTTGAATTAGGGCTAAACCTGTAAATTGAACTACCTTTGACAACCAATCTGGATGAGATTTTAAGATTTCTGGGAAAGTATCAAGATAAGCTTGCATGAAAGCAGTAATTGAAGGTTGCAGTAGTTCCAGGGGAGCGATCGCTAGTTGTAGAGATTCTTCAATACTCAGTTCAGTCCCAATCACTAAGCTTGATAGCCAGATTTGCAAATAGCTAGCAATGAGACAGCCTAAATCAAAAGCAGGATCGCCCCAAGTCGATTGTTCCCAATCAATCAATCGCACAACTCTATCAGTAGACTGCTCAAAATCGTTGTGTAAGAGAATATTGTTGAGCTTGAGATCGTTATGAATCAGACAGCACGGCGTAAAAGTATTACCTAATTGAGCGATCGCCTCTCCTAAGCTGTCATATCTCTGATAAAGCGCAAAAAACTTTAACCCGTCAGCAGGGACTACACCAAAAACCTCTGGACTAATACGTTCTAGCCCCCGGATTAATTTAGGTATACGAGCCAGCAGTGGATCATCAGGATTCTGATAAAAAAAGTCTCGATACTCTTGTTGATTAAGCGTTGTCCGATGAAGATTGGCTAAAATCGTGCCAATTGCAGAGGCAATTTTTCTGGGAAAGCGATTTTCTTTGGTATAAAAATCTGATAAATCACGATAGTTATCCAAGTAGTTGAAAATCATGATGGAGTTATCTCTATCATAATTTAGTATTTGCGGTAAAAAATGACGCAGATGCTCCGTCTCTGGAAATGTTTTTAAGAACTCCTGAATTCGCCACTCATGCAAAAACTCACCAGAGGCTTGACCGTCTTGACCGTGCCGTTCCTGCTTAACCAAAAGCTTACGACTATCTGTTAAAGTAACTAACAAATTGAAGTTTTTAGCGACTATTGCATCAACACTAATAGGGCTATCTGCTTGATGAGCTAAACCATGCTCAACTAAATAATCGAAAATATTATGAGAATTCAAAAGCAATGTCATAAGTCACAAATTAATTTGCAGTTTTTCAAAACACACGGATTACCAATAACAAAACTTGGATTTATAACTTGCAATAAATCTTTAGTTTGCAAATCTCAAGTTATATTAAAGCTTAGTAAAATAGTCTCAATTACCTAATCAAACAAAAATATCTTCAGAGATAGCAATATCAACTTAGTTAAGTATTGCTACTTTTAAGAAATTTTCTGAAAATTTCAGCCATTAATTACTAGTAAATACACCAGTTTCCTTTTCTATTCTGTCTAAAGCTTTTTTGGCTCTAAATACAAGTCGCAAATAAGCTAACTGGCTATTCCAAGCTGAACGAGGCAAAAGCGGTTCTTGTGAATTGGATTCAGTTTGAGATTGATTAGAGGATGACTCTAAAGTAGCAGCCATTTCATTGCTAATATTCATCTCTTCTGGAGGCGGATTATTCATACTTTTAATTAGAAGCAACTGAGTATGGGACTAACTCTGGTTCCTTTTGCCAACTGTCTGACCAATGAACGCGATCGCTTGTAAAATGTAGTGGATCGTTTTCTGGCCAAGGGGCATGAATCGGTTCTGCAATCAAAGCAAACTCCCCATTATCAAAGGGATTGCCATCGGCTCGACGTTGGAGAAATACTCGTTCTCTCATGCCATTTTTTTCGTGAGTCAAGGCGCGATGATGACAGTAAGGATTATTCCCGCGCTTGTCAAAAAAGACGTGTGCAGTCCAACTGCAACCACCTCGACATAATTCGGCAAACTCGCAAGTTTTGCAGAAACCCCAGAGATGATCTGTGCCTTGGGGAGTACCAGCACCTAAATTAAACCGGAGTTCTTCCGTTTCCTCGATAATGCTTCGCAAAGAGCGATCGCGGATATTACCACCGGTGTAAGCTGAAGTTGGCAATGAAGGACAACCTTTAATAGCGCCATCTGCTTCAATTCCCAAAGTAGATAGTCCCGCACTGCATCCCTGCCAAAAAGTCCAAGCATCCCCACCCCTTAACAATCGCTCATAGGGGCCGTAGTAACCGATATTATTCCCTGCTTGCAGTCTTACCCCTTCTTCCTTCGCACGTCTAGCAACACGAGCAATCATCGGATAGACATCTAATAATTCGTAAGGTTGCAGCAAAATCTCATTATTATCCGCCGCATTGCCCATCGGTACAGTTAACTGAATCTGCCAAGCAAAAATACCTGCATCCCGGAGATGTTCATATATACTGGGGAATTCTGGTGCAGAAAGGCGATTGATTTGAGTATTACAACCAAAAGGAATACCGGCTTGCTTCAGATGACTCATAGTTTTGAAAGCCCATTGCCAAGCACCTTGTTTACCACGGATGCGATCGTGAGTTGCTTCCAAGCCATCTACAGAGACAGAAACTACACCAATACCAGCTGCTTTCATCCGGTGGGCTGTGTCTAAACTAATTCCATAACCCCCAGTAGTCATACCACAGAGCATTCCCGCTTGGGTAATGGCTTGGGCAATTTCTAACCAATCTGGACGGAGAAACGCTTCACCACCAATAATAGTTACTTCGGTGATGCCAACATCTGCCATTTGTTTGACCATATCCAGGGCTTCTGCTGTAGTCAGTTCGTCTACCCTAGTTTGACCAGCACGAGAACCGCAGTGTTGACAAGCAAGATTGCATTTTAATGTAATTTCCCAAACCGCATAACTAATTCGGCGATAGTCCATAAAAATCACCTCTACTCAATTAATTTATGGAGATAGGGACGAATTTCTCTTGATCCGTCCCCAATACTCTAACTTCCTAAAATTCAGGGTTTACCACTCCATACAATGGCTGAGGTTTAGGCTCCCACGGCATACCTGGCCACATAATCACCCCATATAGTGGCTGTATTACTGGCTTGCCCAGGATGCCACCAAAAACAGCTTCTAGTTCTTTTTCACTCAAATCTTGGAGTTCACCTTCATTACCAGTGGATTCCAATAATTTAATAGTATATTCTTCAAACTCTTCTGGGGTAAAATCGTAGCCAGCACCTTGAACTACTTGGCTACATTCATCCTTACTTTCCACACCTTGGATTTGCGTGCGAAAAGTTTCATCATTTGCTAACTGTTCGTAGAAAGATTTGACCTGTTCTAGAGACATAGTTTTGTCCTATTGTTTAGTCTAGAATGTACAGTTCTAAAGAGTTACTGCAAAAAAAGTCTTGGTGGCAACCCATAGATGGCGACCATATAAGGCCAGATAGATCCCACAATTCCTGCTGTTGCACCACCAACAACTGCTGCTAATTCTTTCTCACTCAAATCTTGGATTTCACCTTCATTAGCAGTGGATTCCAACAATTGCAGAGTATATTCTTCAAACTCTTCTGGGGTGAAATCGTAACCAGCAGTTTTTACTATTTGGCTATATTCATCTTTACTTGTCGCACCTTGAACTTGAGCGCGAAAACGCTCATCTTTCGCTAATTTTTCGTAGAAAGTCTTGACGTGTTCGAGAGACATGATTTTCTCCTAAAATATAGTTGCAAATTGGCTTATCTAGCACTAGGATTTGCGACATTCATTACTAGTTCAGATGCATTGTAGTGATCTGTAATCACTTGCGGGCAACGCCTACAAGCTGCTTTTCCTTCTTGTTGCCACCAACGACAATCTCTGCGTATAGAACAAGGGGGAAGTTCCTCAGCTACCGCCGGTAATTTCTCTACAATTTGCATTGCGAGACGGCAATCTTGTCCATCAAAATGCTGACAGTCTTTAGTAGCACAAGCTGAGGCTGTACGGAATATTTCGGCAGGTGTAATGGGACTAGCTTTGGCTAATAGTTCACTTGTGACAGGCTGTGGCTGCTTGAGATAAGCTACACGAGGTTCTGCTACAGTTCCACCGATAACTCCAAAGACAACACTATTTACTGATTCTGGCCTAGCACTGGGACAGAGTGTGGTATTTTCCGTAGGCAAATTTTCCATTAATCAAGCCTCTAGCAAAGAAACTGTTTTTACTTCAGGCTCAAATTACTGAACTGTTGGTGGGATGTAAATAATGCCCACTGTAATTGGAGGACAAATGGGGCGGTAACCTGCGATCGCCAATTTTGTCACCTGACCGCCGGAAATATTTGCAGCTTCTTCTTCAGACAAACCTGACAAATCTGGATCGACATCTAATGCTTGATTTCTTCTTTCTACTGCATTGTTTACAGCATCATCAATCAAATCATTAATTTCAAATTGACTGTGACGACCACTTTGATTATTTGCCATTTTGACTTTCCTCTTGATTTAGATTTTAATTTCACCACTAAATATAGTGATGGTAGAACTTTTTAGAGTATAGAGGAAAGTAAAATTACTGCTCTAGTTAACTAGAACTTTATGGGAGATATAAATAAATCATTTATGTCACTAATATTAATTAAAGTTTTATTGTGAAATTCGTTAATGGCTCAAGCTATAGGACTGCATTTTGCTTCTAGAACATATTCTGAGACTGCAAAGCCCTATTTGTCAGGGTTAAATCTGAAATTACTCTAGTTCTCCAATCCAATTTTTATGTACAAACTAAAACATTTATGTCCCAACAAACTTCTGGTTGGAGCAGCAATTGCCGCTAATAGTCAACGCCTGATACCATCAAAACCAGGATAAATAATGTTTATTATGTACCTTGCTATGTAAATTTAATATTCTGTTCAAACTGGGAATTAAACAATAAATAATATTTTGTTTTGATAACTTTAACTCAAAAGATAGAGGTAAATATCACTAAACAAATATACAAAGATTGCCTTAATGAAGGATTTCTCAATAGAGATGTACAATAAAACTAACTGCCAAAGGTTCACCCCTACTCCTACCATCTCAGGAAGCCACTTTCACCCAAATTGTTGCATCCTGCGGTCAACCTATATGCATTAGAAGTAGGTAATCAACAGCATACCTGTAGGCAAAGGAAAGATTGCGTAAAACCTGCCTGGACAAGAGTTAATCAGCTCCTTGGGGCGTTATATTTGGGAATCTCGACAATCACCACAATTTGAGTTTTTTTGCGGCTAGTACCGCTACGCGGAAGTCAAAAGTCAAAAGTCAAAAGTCAAAAAGCTTAACTCTATAGGCTTTGCATTGATTTTGGATAGTGGTGCGATTGACGCTGTGCTGTACTAGGATAACCTATCTGCAAAGAAGACCTATTGACAATTTACCCAAAAGCGTTTCCAGATTTAAAATCTAGAGGAGTCCATGAGTACCACTAATTTTACCAAAGTAGAAAATTCCCACAAACGCCCAGAAGAAGAACCTCATTTACCAAGAAAAAACCTGATAAAAAATGGTACAAAACATGAAAATACCCAAAAACGTGCGCCTTTATCGAATAGTTCCTTGTTAAATCTGGAAAATCGGGGTCGAGTCGCTATTTTCATTGATGGCGTAAGTTTATTTCATACAGCTTTACAACTGGCTATTGAAATCGACTATCTCAAATTACTTTGCCATTTAACTGGGGGTTCGCGGTTGTTGCGTGCTTTCTTTTATACTGCTGTCGATACCTCCCGACCAAGTGCTGCACGTCCACGCCCGAATGAAAAGCAACAAGGTTTTCTGTTTTGGATGCGGCGCAATGGTTATCGTGTAGTTACCAAAGAAGTGCAACTGGCAGACCATACCAAAAAACACAATTTGAATGTCGAAATTGCTGTGGATATGATTACCTTAGCTCCTTACTATGATACAGCAATTTTAGTGAGTGGAGATAGAGATTTAGCTTATGCGGTAAATGCTGTCAGCGCCACAGGTTCTCGTGTTGAAGTTGTAAGTTTGCGGGCATTGACGAGCGACAGTTTGATTGATGTGGCAGACGAGTTCATTGACCTCGATAAAATTAAACAATACATTCAGAAAGATTCCCATCTTGGCTATAGTTATCGGGTGCTTTCCAATTCCAAACTGTAAATCTCCATTGCCAATTGAGCAAATTTGACATTGATTACTGCCTCTACTTGTATCAGCTTAATAGAGTAGAATGGCAAACTAGGGAATTACTCTGCGTATTTTTTTTATTAAATCCTGATTGAAATGGATATTTTAATTGTTGAGGATGAACTGGAAATTTCTCAGTTAATCCAACATTCTTTAACCAAAGAGGGATTTTCCTGTCGCATTAGCCGCGATGGTCTCAACGCTTTGCAGATGTTTCAGGCACAACCACCAGATTTAATCATCCTCGACTTAATGATTCCGGGGTTGGATGGTCTGGAAGTGTGTGCGCGGATTCGCCAAAAACCCGGTGCAAAAGACCCTTATATTTTGATGTTGACAGCTAGGGGTGAGGAAATTGATCGGGTGATTGGCTTATCGACTGGTGCTGATGACTACATGGTTAAACCCTTCAGTCCGAGAGAGTTAGTTGCTAGAGTCCGGGCTTTATTGCGGCGTAGTCTCCGCCAAGGAGGACAGCATCAGGTGAATCGGACTCAACACTTTGTGATTGATTTAGATCAGCACACTGCGATTCGACAACTCAATTCCCAAGTAGCCGAAACCTTGGACTTAACTACGTTAGAATTTAATTTATTAAATACCTTTGTCAGTAATCCTGGTCGAGTCTGGAACCGGACTCAGCTAATTGATAAACTTTGGGGTAATGATTTTTTTGGCGATGAACGAGTTGTAGATACTCATGTAGCACGATTGCGGAAAAAAGTTGAGCCTGATCCAGCTAGTCCCACTTTTATTAAAACTGTGGTTGGGGTAGGGTATAAGTTTGAAGATACCCTGTAGCGTGAGGATAATTGCATGGGCTGGCGTTGGGCAAAGTCTTTGCCTCTGGCATCGCGTCTGTTTTTATCCCACCTTGTAGTGATGATTGTGGGGTTGGTTAGTCTGGTAATTATTAGTGGTATCTCTTCTCCGCGCTTTTTTTTCCTGCATTTGCAAAGGTTAGAAAGTCGGGGGATGAGATTAATTAATATTCGGGCTGAATTGGTGCAAGGATTTGAAACGGCTTGGCGACGTAGCACTATTTGGTCTGTGATTGTCGGTGGAACGGCGGCGGGAGGATTGAGTTATTGGGTATCCAAACGAATTATGCTGCGGTTGACAGAGATGGAACAAATTACTCAGAAGTTTGCATCTGGTCAACTAGAGGCGCGATTACCTTTATCTGACATTCCGGAACTGCATCGGTTGGGGACTAGCTTTAATCAGATGGCGGCTAGTTTAGAAGGGGTGGAAGCCCGGCGGCGGGAATTGATTGGCGATATGACCCATGAATTGCGGACACCATTAACGGTTGTGCGGGGTTATTTAGAAGAACTCGCTGATGGAGAAATAGAACCATCTCCGGAGATTTATCGGCGATTGACTAAGGAAACGAAGCGGTTAGAGAGATTAGTTAATGATTTACAAGAATTATCCAAGGCAGAGGCTGGTTATCTGCCAATTAATATCCAACCTGTGAATTTATGGCCTTTATTAGAGTCGTTAGTGGAGAAATTTAGCGACCAATTGCTGGAAGACGGCCCGGTTTTAGGCTGGGAATGTCCCGATTATTTACCTCTGGTATTGGCAGATATTGACCGCACAGAACAGGTTTTAGTCAATTTGCTGGGTAATGCTATCCGTCATACTGTCAAAGGTGCAATTACTATCCGGGTTTCCTTGGAAGGATCTCAGCTGTGGATTGCTGTTACGGATACAGGGATTGGGATTTCCCCAGAGGATTTACCCCATGTCTTTGAACGGTTTTGGCGGGCTGACCAATCACGCGATCGCAATTCTGGTGGTACTGGTATTGGTTTAACTATCACCCGGCGATTAGTGGAACTGCAAGGTGGTCGGATTTACGTAGCCAGCGAACTGGGAATTGGTAGCACCTTTCGTTTTTGCTTACCTTTGGCTTGAGTTGTGCATACAAAAAATTGACACAAGCAAGTTGCATTTGCGTCATATCAAATTGGTAGCTTGAAAAGTATAGAGGACAATTATATTTTCCATTTCCCCAATGTCTACTATACTTCTAGCTACATTTTTGGTCAGTTTCCTGACTGTATCAGGTGGGGCGGCGATCGCCTATTTATTTCCTGAAAATCATTCCCCAGATTAAGTACATGATCTATCCTTTCAACCAAGCATCAATAGATGATGCTGATTTTTTGTATAGATGATTACTAAGAGTTAAACCGCTGCCCTAGTTCCTCGCATCATAAATTAATGTAAACTAATTGATTAAAAATGTGTAATAATTGCCACTTAGCTAATTTTGAGCTTAAATTAAGCATAAGCACTGTTTGATGTGTTTGCTCGCTGCGGATCATATTTATATAATCAAAGAATATTAGGGTGACATCAGAGATCAGAAAATTCTAGTTACATATAGCTGGATTTTTGGAAATCAAATCATATAATAACTGTATTCAGTTTTGTGGGATTATAGCAATTCCCATTCAAGTGAGGTACAAGCAGTAATAATTAAACGCAGATGGACGCAGATAAACGCAGATAACTTTGTACTGGATTAGACTAGGAAATACTATCATCATAAGGATTGTTCAAGATGAATCAGTTGCAATTAACTTTACTGATTAGCTATTTGTTGATGACTTGCTATTTTTTGATCAATTGGCTCAAATTTTCCCTGAGTCATCCTACTTCCACTGCTGAAGATAAGTTTTTATCTTTGGTGATGTTTGTAATCACAACTATTTTTTGGCCTGTAGTTATTCTGATGTCTTTATGGGAAATATTCAAGAAACGGCAATTGGAATTTAGGACGATGATGCCAGTAATTTTTGCCTTGTTTGCCTTTAGTCTTTCATACTATTTAACTTATCTGTATGAACGCGGTTTTTGCTATAACGATTTATTTTGCTCATTCCCATCTTAATTGTGATAAATTTGAGCATATACCCCCTGCATATGTTTCAGCTTTTTCTGTAGAATCATTGCTGGCATTTAATATATAAAAATTAAATCATTCCTGACCATAACTATAAACTTTCTATTTTATATTGCATAAACCAAAATTTAAAACCAATGTTGCCCCCATCTTATCAACCAATTAGCCAACGTCCGGTTTTAAAATTACCTAATCATGCCAGAGTTGCTGTTTGGGTAGTGATGAATGTAGAACACTTCACCTTTGGGAAACTAGGAACAGCGATTCAACCCCACTTAAATAGTCATCCAGAAATTGCTAACTATGCTTGGCGAGACTACGGTAATCGTGTAGGTATATGGCGTTTACTGGAATTATTCGCTGAGTTAGAAATCCCAGTTACAGCCGCAGTCAACGGCGAAATTTGCACATTTTACCCAGAAATTATGGCAGCTATGCAACAGCATGGTTGGGAAATTATGGCACATGGACTGAATAATTCTACTGGGCATAGTGGCATGAATCAAGAAACAGAAAGTGCTATAATTAAACAGACATTAGATTTACTCAGCCAAGCCACAGGGAAAATGCCCAAAGGCTGGTTAACACCAGGATTTTCCATTACCGAATCAACCTTTGAATTATTGCAGACAGCCGGAATAAGTTACACAGCAGATTGGGTAAACGATGACCAACCTTATTGGTATCCTGTAGCAGATGGACGCTTATTAGCAATTCCGTATACCATAGAAGCAAACGACATTAGCTTATGTTTGAGTAACCGATTTTCTGGGGTAGAATTTGCCCAAGCAATTATTGATCAATTTGAGCAGTTATGGCTAGAGGGAGAAAAGCAACCTCGGTTCATGGCTATTGGCTTACATCCATTTATTGTCGGTCAACCACTGAGGTTAAAATATCTCAAACAATGCTTACTTCACATTAAAAATCAACCTCATACCTGGCTAACAACAGGTGAAAGTATTTATCAATGGATGGATAAATAGATAATAAAGAAAGGCGGGCATCTTTGCCCTCCCCCACAAGATTTATAATAATATTTATTAAAATGACAAAGTGCTGTAAATTCTCTCTGTGTTCTCTGCGTCTCTGTGGTGCGTTAAATCCATGACTATTTCACCCACACAAACCTTAAAAATCCCCGTCATTGATGCTAACTCAGAAAACATTAAACCCTACGGACATTTATTAGGAGACGACGTTAGCAAACCCGGATTAGGGATTCCATTTTATCAACAAAGAGTCCTCGAAGGTGAAAACATCGACTTTAGCTATCGAGGTACAGCAACATTCAGAACCGCCAAAATTCTGCCAGGATATCCGCCAATTAACTGGCTAGAAAGACATATATATATGACTCAAATGTTCATCGCCTTGGGACAAGCACCATTTATTATGGTTTTAGCACCCCCCAATCATGAAACTGGGGAAAACTTACCCAACATCAATCAAATCCAAGCATTCCGCTTTCCCCCTGGTCACGGACTATTATTATATATTGGCACATGGCATGATTTTCCCATAGCGTGCGATCGCGCAGTAGTCATCCTGACAGCAAACTCCGATGAAGTCGTCACCGCCTTAAGCCAAATGCAGACACCAGACGAAATGAATCAAGGCGACGTGTATAAAATCTCCCTCCCCAAAAGATTAAACCTGCAACTCCAACTAGAAATCTAAAACCCTCAGCGTACCTCTGCGTACCTCTGCGTTTAAAAAATGGATTTACCAAACATCGAAACCTACCTACAACCAAACCACATCCAAGACATCCCCAAATGGGAAAAAGGTTGGACTTGGCTAAGTGGAGGAACATGGCTATTTTCCCAACCCCAACCAGATGCAAAAGTTTTAGTAGATACGCAAAATTTAGGATGGACAGAAATTGAAATTAGCCAAGATTATTTAATTATCGGTGCAACTTGTCCATTAATTAAAATTTTAGAATATCCCTGGTTACCAGAATGGACAGCAATCGCAGGATTAAAAACTGCTGTTAATGCACTTGCAGCCTCATTAAAAGTAATTAATATAGCTACAGTCGGAGGTAACATTTGCCTCGCTTTATCTGTAGGAACCTTAGCACCAGTGATGGTAGCTTTAGATGCAATTTATGAAATTTGGAACTTACAAGGAGAATCATATCAAATTGCCGCCCAAGACTTTCAACTAGGAGATAAAAGCACAATTTTAAAACCGGGAGAAATTCTCCGAAGAGTTTTAATTCCCTTACCTAACTTACAATGGAAAGTTAATTATCAACGTTTGAGTATAGCCACATCTGACCCAGCATTAGCCATTGTAGTGAGTGCGAGTAACAGAGAAAAAGTGCATTATGTGATTGCTGCAAGTGTAGCTGCGCCGCGTTTATTAGAAAATGAGGATATAGCAACAGAAACCTTTATTACAGATACAAAAGCTAGTGCAGATTATCGGCGGGAATTAACCAAAGTTTTAATCAAGCGATGCAAAAACAGTTAAATTTTCAAGTTAATCAGCAAAGTTATACAGAAAATTGTCATCCGGGAACTAGCCTTTTAAGTTTATTACGTCAATTAGGTTGGTTTGGTGTACATCGTGTGTGTGATACTGGTGATTGTGGTGCTTGTACTGTTTGGGTAAACGATACACCTATCCATAGTTGCATTTATCCAGCCATGCGAATTGCTGATAAATCGGTAACTACTATTGAAGGACTTTTCCAAAACGAAGAACTCGCGCCGATACAGCAAGCTTTTCTGGAATCACAAGGTTTTCAATGTGGTTTCTGCACTCCGGGAATGATAATGACTGCGGCGAAATTACCCGCATTGTCAGAAGCAGAATTACGTTTAGCTTTAAAAGGAAATCTCTGTCGTTGTACAGGATATCAGGCGATTATTGAAAGTATTTTGGCAAGTTATCAACCACAGATGCACAACTCCAACATCAGCGTTTATCCGCGTTCATCGGCGTTTGAAAACTCCTTCAAATCTGTTGGTAAAAACATTCCTAAACAAGATGGTACAGCAATAGTCACAGGTCAAGCAGCTTATACCGGAGATATCGCCCCACCTGGATTATTGCATCTCAAGGTATTGCGATCGCCACATCCCCACGCCAGAATTCTCAAAATTCACACAGCACAAGCCAAAACCCTTCCCGGAGTAGTGGCGATTTTCACCCATGAAGATGTCCCCAGAATACCTTATACTACCGCCGGACACGCCGAACCAGTACCCGATCCTTTAGATCATTATTTGTTAGATCATAAAGTCAGATTTATAGGCGATCGCGTTGCTGCTATAGTTGCAGAATCCCCTCATATTGCCGAAAAAGCTAGTGAATTAATTAGCGTCGATTATGAAATTCTTCCCCATGTTATCGACCCTATCGAAGCTATGAATAGCGGAGTGGTGATTCATGAAGAACCAGAATCATCGCAAATTCCCGATAAAACCCGCAATATTTCCGGACAAATTCTCCTAGAATCGGGTGATATAGCCGCAGCATTCGCCGAAGCTGATGTCATTGTCGAAAATACCTTTAATTTACCAGCAGTCCAACACGTTCATCTGGAACCCCATATTACTATCAGTTGGCTAGAAGCGGATGGAACATTAGTTGTCCGTTCTAGTACCCAAGTTCCATTTCACTGTCAACGCTTACTCTCTCAAATCTTCAACTTTCCCCAAGATAAAATCCGCGTTTATAAAGCACAACTAGGCGGTGGCTTTGGAAATAAGCAAGAAATCTTATCAGAAGACCTTTGTGTTTTAGCAACTTTGAAAACAGGTAAACCCGTACAATGGGAATTTACTAGAAAAGAAGAATTTACCGCCACAAATAGCCGTCATGCGATGACAATTCGCATCAAAAGCGGTGTCAAAGCCGATGGTAAAATTATCGCCCAAGATATGGAAATCATTGCTAACACTGGGGCGTATGGTAATCATGGGCAAACAGTGGCGTTTTTAGCAGGATATATTCCCCTGGGTTTATATCGTTGTCCCAATAAAAGATTAAAGGCTTTTGCAGTTTATACTAATACAATGCCTGCGGGTGCTTTTCGCGGTTATGGTGCAACTCAAGGAAGCTTCGCAATGGAAAGCCAAATTGATGAAATTGCCCAAAAACTCCAGATTAATCCCAGAGAAATCCGCTTAAAAAACTTAATTCGTCCCGGAGATGTCATTAGTTTAGGCACGTCCCAAGACCACTTTAACTTAATTGGTAGTTACGCTGTGGAAGAATGCTGGGAAAAAGTCACCCAGTCACTCAACTACATTCCCAATACACCGCCAATAACAGAAAATTCTCGTCGTCGTGGTGTCGGGTTTGCTGTTTCTATGCAAGGTAGCGGCTTATCTAAAATTCACCTAGCGAGTGTGAAAATCACAAAATTAGCTGATGGTAAATACGAACTCAGAACCGGTTCCGTAGACGTGGGGACTGGTTCCGACACCACCCTGCGACAAATAGCTGCGGAAGTTTTAGGTGTTACCGTTGCTGACATCAAGATTATTTCTGGCGACACGCAAAAAACACCCTTTGACGCAGGTTCTTACGCTTCCGCCACAATTTATATTTCCGGACAAGCCGTAAAACTAGCCGCCGAAAAACTCCTCACCACCAATCAAACCAGCGTGGAACTTGCCTACGCCGCAGACGAATCGACATTAACCTTTGCCGTGCAAGGTGTACAAGTTGAAGTAGATATAGAAACAGGCAAAGTAGAAATTTTAAAATGCGTCCAAGCCATTGATTTAGGCAAAGCCATCAACCCACGCATTTGTGAAGGACAAGCAATTGGGGGAATAGCAATGGGAATTGGCTATGCGTTAACCGAAGAACTGATCTTCAACCAACAAGGAGACATAATTAACCCCAGCTTAAGAGAGTATATCATACCCAAAGCCGCAGATATACCACCAATAGAAATAATCTTAGTAGAAGCCGCCGATCCCTACGGTCCCTTTGGTGCAAAAGGAGTCGGAGAAATTACAATTAATTGTACAGCCCCAGCCATAGCGAATGCGATCGCTCATGCCACAGGATGCAGACTGTACCAACTTCCTATGACACCTGAAAGAGTTTGGCAACAACTTAGGGTAATTCGTAATTCGTAATTCGTAATTCGTAATTCGTAATTCGTAATTAAGAAACGCTATATACATTTCTTTCTTCCTTTCTTTCTTCCTTCGTGTACTTTGCGTACTTTGCGGTTCGTTTTCTTAATTTCTTCCTCCGTGTCCTCTGCGCCTCTGCGGTTCGATATCATAAATGCTCAACTTCTACCAAAAACTAGCAAAAACCTTAAAACAAAATCCCGTAGTCCTAGCCACAGTCACCAGCACCAAAGGTTCAGTACCCAGAGAAGTAGGCGCAAAAATGTTCATCAGCGCTGACGGCAAAACCTACGGAACAATTGGCGGTGGCGCAGGAGAAGCCAAAATTTATCAGCAAGCCTTAGAAATACTCCAAACAGGCGAGAAAAAATTTGTTGAAATCGACTTAACCGGCACACCAGACACTCAAGGCGTATGTGGTGGCACAATGTTGGTATGGCTAGAACTATGGACAGAAAGTGAAAACTTAAACGTAGTCAACCAAATTATAGATATTTTAACATCTGGGCGATTGCTGGCAATTGTCACCCCATTTAATACAGATGCCAAACCCTACTTAGAAACAGCACAAACCCCAACTTTACCACAGTTAAAAAATCATGCGTTAATCGAAACCTTGCTACCACCACCCATACTCTTAATTATTGGTGGGGGACATATAGGCTTTTACCTAGCACAGGTTGCTAAAATAGCCGGATTTCAAATTATTATACATGATGATCGTCCAGATTTTGCCACTCCAGAAAGATTTCCCGATGCATTACTAGTGCTAACCCAACCCATCAACTCAATTGCAGAAATATTAGCAGAAATTCCTAATTTATACGTTGCTTTAGTAACTAGAGGCTATTTACAAGATTTAGCAGCCTTAGAAATGCTCAGTAATTTACAGCTACAATATATTGGGATGGTAGGTAGCGAGAAACGAGTCCAGACAGTATATAGAAACTTGCAACTAAATCCTGAGTTTTTACAACAAATATATGCACCAATTGGGTTAGATATTGGGGCTTTAACACCAGAAGAAATAGCTGTGAGTATCTGTGCAGAATTGATTAAAGTTCGCCGTGGTGGAACAGGAAATTCCTTATCTGCCAAAATGTAAGAATATTATATAGAAACTAAAATTGGCAAACTTTGCTATTATTCTTGCTGCGGGTAAATCTACGCGCATGGGTACTTGTAAAACATCCCTACCTTGGGGTGAAGGAAAAACTCTCTTAACTTATCAAATGGAACAGTGGTTAAATGTAGGTTTTACGCCTGTAGTAGTTTTGGGTTCACACAATAGCCAAAGACAAAAAGATTGTCCTTCAAGTACTTTGACTGTGATTAATCCTAATGCTAATTCTGGGAAAACAACTTCCATTCTGACAGGTTTACAAAATATTCCCTCAAACTTTGATATTTTAGCAATTTCTGCTGTTGACCAACCCAGGAAATCAGATATTTATCAAAAACTTATCTCAGGACACAAAACTAATTCAGCATTGATTACCGTACCCATATATCAAGGTAAAATGGGACATCCCATCCTGCTGGGAAATAAAATGCGATCGCACTTACAAAATATTTCCGAGAAAACTTTGGGTTTACGTAAATTGATCCAGAATTTTCACGCAGTAATTCATCAAGTTGAATTTGATAATTCTGATATCTTACTAGATATTAACACACCGGAAATATATCAAGAGCAACTGTTAAACCTCAAGTCACCATTTCAAACTCTAATTGATGACTCTGGAGAAAATCATGAGTAAAATGATCCACCACATTAGTATCAGCAAGTTCTAAATTATAAAAATCCACAAATTCATGCTCAAAATATGGGCCAGCGTGCCAAGTACCTTCATTTAACTTGATGAAGCAATTTCCCGGTATGCGGAAAGCTGCAATTTCTGCTAATACTGGTTGATTCAAATCATTATGAGGAGGACAAACCGCAATTAACCAATCCTTTCCTTCTAGAGAACCTAAACATTGCGTACATTGCAAATGACGAGTAATTTTATTAAACTTCCGCCCGCGCTTTTCTAATCTCATAATATAAAATCGTGGTGTCCCATTTTGTAGGTTTAATTGGGCATCTTCTGTATCAAAAGTTTTACCATCTTCACTAGCGGAAATTACCTGTCCATAACGTCGAAAATTTTCTGGTGTGATCCATTCAGCCTGCAATGGTTGTACTGTCTGTGATGTACTCATAAACCTGACTGTTTATATTAATATTGGGATAATTCTAAGATATTATCTTTTTCTGTCTACTCGCACCCGCACCTGCGATGAGGTTCATCTATGCCAATCTATGTTTACTGGGGTGAGGATGATTTTGCCATTGAAAAAGCAGTTACAATATTACGCGATCGCATTCTCGATCCTCTCTGGACAAGTTTTAACT
Organism: Nodularia sp. LEGE 04288; assembly: GCF_963896525.1. Taxonomy (NCBI): domain Bacteria; kingdom Bacillati; phylum Cyanobacteriota; class Cyanophyceae; order Nostocales; family Nodulariaceae; genus Nodularia; species Nodularia sp. LEGE 04288. The sequence continues at coordinate 12,589 of NZ_CAWQOY010000131.1, read as the reverse complement.
ATACATCTTTAACCCCAGACCAACCAGATGCGGCAATTGCAGCTTTAAATCAAGTGATGACACCCACCTTTGGCGCTGGTGGACGGTTGGTGTGGCTAATCAATACTACCCTCTGTCAGCATTGCCCAGAAAATGTCTTAGCCGAACTGACGCGCACCCTGTCAGTCATTCCCGAAAACTCCTGGTTATTACTCACCAGCCGCAACAAACCAGATGAACGCCTGAAATCCACCAAATTGCTCAAAAAATCCGCCAATGAATTTCGAGAATTTCCGCTCATCCCACCCTGGAAAACAGAATTGCTCGTACAGTCAGTTAATCAAGTTGCTCAAACTGTGGGAGTGAAGCTGACTACCCGGACTGCGGAAATATTAGCAGAAGCAGTCGGTAATGATACACGCCTCCTGTACAATGAAATGGAAAAACTACGTCTTTATACATCGGATAGCGGTAAGCCGTTAGACGTAGATACGATGGCAAAATTAGTCAGAAATACTACTCAAAATAGTTTACAATTAGCAGCAGCGATTAGAATGGGAGACACAGCTAAAGCTTTAACTATTTTGGCTGATCTAATCAACGTTGCCGAACCGGGATTGAAGATAGTTGCTACTCTCATAGGTCAATTTCGTACCTGGTTATTGGTTAAGATTGCTATGGAAACTGGGGAACGCAATCCTCAAGCGATCGCCCAATTAGCCGAGGTTAGCAACCCCAAACGTATTTACTTTTTACAGCAAGAAGTCAAATCACTTTCTGTAGAGCAACTAGTCTCCTGCTTACCACTACTACTAGAGTTAGAAGTCAGCCTCAAGCAAGGATACACTGAAGTATCTGCACTTCAGACCAAAGTAATAGAACTTTGTCAAGTATGCCAACGGGGCGGATATTAAATATAAAAATTTAATTCATAGACAGTTCCCTGGAACTTCTCACTCCTAAAATAATTCAAAGCCATTAACATCTCCCTACTATCCGTCTGTGTCATCGACTTTATGAAAAGACTTGCTAATTTATTTTTTCAACCTAGCCGACAACATCTATTTCCCCGGAGTCTACTTTTCAGCATTCTGACCACAGCTAGTTTAGTTACCAGCAGTCTGATATTCAGTTCCCACGCCGATGCTCAAACGCCTGCGGCTAACAATTCAGTTAACAATACTGATATTACCAACTACGCCCAAGCTGTGTTGGCTATGGAAACACCGCGTCAACAGGCTTTTGATGAGATTAAGAAACTAATTGGGGGCGGAGAAATACCCAAAATTATTTGTAACGATCCCAACAGCATGAACAAGCTACCACGGCCAGCTCAAAATATCGCCGTAACTTACTGTAATCGCTCTCTCAAAATAGTTGAAGATAATGGTCTCAGTATTGACCGCTTTAACAAAATTACTGTAGAGCTACAGAATAACAATAACTTAAAAAGACAAGTTTACAATACATTGATCCGCCTGCAAAAAGCTCCAGAAGCTCGGTAGAGGCAATTCCCCAAAATACCCCCGGATTATGCCGAGGGTAAGGATTAGTTATGGATGATGACAAACTAATAACTATTAATCATTTTCAGTTTCATCCATTAAGTGTTTCACCTCTTCACGAGAGATTTTCACTTTTTTACCATCGAACTTAGTCAAAGTAAAGAAGTTATCTTCATTATAGGTAAGTGACTGATCTTGCAAAAGTCCAATTGCTATTTGTTCACCTAGTTTGACTGATTCAGTATAGTCACTGCGCCAGTGAACACCAGCACCATCACGACCAAGTGAAATGTTAGCAGCAACTTTGTTCAATTCACCACCTACAGTCAGTTTTTCGGCATCAGCGCCAGTGTATGCCATTAGCTCAGTACCGTCATGATTAGGAACCACTGGATGGGGAATCTGCCAAGATTCGTCAAACCAAGCTTTGAGAATTGTCACACAAGCACCAGCTACAGTAGCGTGTCCAGCACCATAGGCGGGATGGGTAGGAGAACCTTCGGGGAATGCCATTGGTAGCAAAGAAGTCCCATAGTGGTTTTCAACTTTTGCCAAAGCACTGGAATTCAAAATCTCCTGATTAATCGGATATTTTGCCTTGCCTTTGCGATGGTTATGAACTAGTCCACCAAAGGCTTCTGGGCGCAGGCGGCGATGCACAGACCACTTTTGGAACCACACAGCTTTTAACGCCCTGGTTGCAACTTCAGTCACCAAACTCAGGATGTGTGGGTCACCGAACGTACCAAATCCCATTTGATTCTGTGACTTCTTGTAGGGGTTACCCTCATCGACTGGAGCCTTGATGTCTAACAGAATCAAACAAGCGTTCAGGTAAGCTTCGTAGAGAGCATCAACGTGGACATACTGACCAATATCTCGGATGTTGCGGATATAGCGGGGTGTAGGATCGAATTTATCTTTACCTATTGGATCTGAATCACCGTTCTGCACATTTAGCCAGTCGTCGTAATCAGTCAAATAATTGATATCTGGTAAAACAGTTTTCTGTCTTTGAGAAATTGTCAGGGAACCGTAGGGAATATCCTTGAGCAAAAACTGGGAAATGTAGGGGCCAACTAAATCACCAGCATAATTACCTCGAAAAAGGGTCTCTGGGGTGACACTTGCGCCAACTTTTGGCCCACGAAAATCGGAGAATTTGGATAAGTCTGCTGCTGCTTCCTGCACTAGAGGCTTTTGGCTAAAGTCAGTGAAGTTGATATCCCGTAACAACGCCATCCAGTAAATTTCCGCCATTTCCCCGGAGTTTAGTGGCGAATCAATGCGGGGGGCTGGAGGTATGGCGAGTGCGCGACCGTCAGGGCCTTGTAGGTCAAAACTTAGTCCGGCTTGAGGATTAGTCAATTTTCTTCCTTGGCCCAGAGGAATAGCCTCAAAGTCTTGTGGTTTGCCACTTTCCAGTGCTTTGAGTAGGGATTTGTAGGCTTTGGGGTCTACTTCGCCCAGTTCATTGTGTGGCAAACCTTTAGAGAAGTTAGCAATATAGTTAGGAGTCCCATCTGCACCCAAATAATCCTGTTCTTCACCATTACAAACATGATCTTCAATACCTCTGTTAAAAGCAATTTGTGCGGCTTCACGGCGGATTTTGCGAGATGATCTCTGCCGTTGTTTATTGTTCTCAGGGCCAAGCTCTTGACAATCTGGACGTGAAGGACGTGCTGGACGTTGGTTCTGCATGATATGAGGTTCTTTGATAAATTTAATACAATCAGCAAACTGAATTAGTTGATCAGTAGATGCTATGAACCATCCCGATATGCTCTTATCTGAAAGATAAAAGTACTGCCTGGTAGCTATAACGAGGCTGTTTGACCTATCGAGAAAATAAAATAAATCTGGTTGTAACAATTACAAGTTATTCAAGTTGGGAAAGCACACACTTTTTTAAACTTGATTAACTGGCGTTGTTTGAACACATCTATATCTACCTATTGCGATCGCACCATTTCGGAAAGCTGGAGAATTTATTCCCAACAACCGCACCAAAAAGGGCGGTTACCACAACTATGTCCAAGATTAAAACTTTTTAACATTACGTTACAATAAATTCATAGAGAACAGCGCAAGCAAATCTCTCGCAGATTTATTCAAAGGTGTACGGCATGAATGGCACAATTCGCGTTGGTAATCTCTTCGGGATTCCCTTCTATATCCATCCGTCGTGGTTTCTAGTTCTGGGCTTGGTAGCCTGGAGTTATAGCAGTGGACTGACGGCACAATTTCCCTGGTTATCTGGGGGATTAGCTTTAACACTGGGATTGATGACAGCGTTGTTATTGTTTGCTTCTGTCGTCGCCCATGAATTAGGACATAGCTTTGTCGCAATTAGTCAAGGAATTGATGTCAAATCCATCACATTATTTATATTTGGTGGCTTGGCTAGTTTAGAAAAAGAATCGGAAACCCCAGGGGAAGCTTTTTGGGTGGCGATCGCCGGACCCTTAGTGAGCCTCGTCCTCTGTGGTGTATTTACAGTCATTGGTGTCACTACCGCCGCCACAGGTGCAGCAGCAGCTATCCTTGGTGTTCTCGCTTCTGTTAACTTGGCATTAGCGTTATTTAACCTGATTCCTGGCTTGCCTTTAGATGGTGGTAATATCCTCAAGGCTGCTGTGTGGAAGATTACAGGCAACCCCTACAAAGGTGTATCTTTTGCCAGTCGAGTCGGACAAATATTTGGTTGGGTGGCGATCGCATCTGGTTTAATTCCCCTATTATTCTTTGGTAGCTTCGCCAACTCTTGGAACTTGTTAATCGGTTTCTTCTTGTTGCAAAATGCCGGAAGAACAGCACAATATGCCAGAGTACAGGAAAAATGCACCGGGTTGACCGCAGCAGACGCTGTAACATTCAACAGCCCCATTGTATCTGCCAATGATAGCCTCAGAGACTTTGCTGACCAACGAATTTTTAACAATCAAGACTGGAAAACATTCTTAGTCACTGATGAAGACGGAAAATTAATCGGCGCAATTAACCTGAATGATTTGCGAACTATTCCCACAACACAGTGGACAGAAACCCCAGTCAGCGCAGTGATGAAATCCATTGAACAATCTACCACAGTCAAATCGGATCAACCCCTGTTGGAAGTAGTACAGTTACTCGAACAACAAAAGTTATCTACCCTTTCTGTGATTCGTGACAATGGTGTACTGGTAGGAATTTTAGAAAAAGCAGCGATTATTCAGTTACTGCAAAATAAGACTCAACCTAATCCTGTATAGTTGTCTAGAAAAACTGAATAACTTCAAAACTCCCTCGGAATTTCTGGGGGGGTTTTAAAATTAATTATTTCACGCAGAGGCGCAGATAGTTAGATGTTTGAGAAACAACCAGAAGGTTTACAGCAACGGGTAAAAGAATTAGCGACTCAAGCTATACAAGAATCAAATCCTACTGCATGGTTTGATGTTTTGTATAGTCAGTCTCAGGGTGATGTGACACAAATTCCTTGGGCTAAGTTAACTTGTCACCCTTATTTACAAGATTGGCTGACTATTAATCATACTCAAGGTGAGGGACATTCAGCGCTGGTGATTGGCTGTGGTTTGGGAGATGATGCAGAAGCTTTAGCAAACTTGGGATTTCAAGTCACCGCTTTTGATATTTCCCCCACGGCTATTGATTGGTGTCAGCAACGATTTCCTAACTCTGCTGTAAATTATGTAGTTGCAGATTTGTTAAATTTACCTGCACAATGGCATCAAGCTTTTGATTTAGTTGTAGAAATCAGGAATATCCAAGCTTTACCCTTAAGTATTCGCTCAACTGTGATTGCTTCAGTGGCTTCTGTAGTCGCAGTAGCAGGAACTTTATTAGTGATTAATCGGTTTCGAGAGACAGAGGTAGAACCTGATGGACCTCCCTGGCCTTTGTCTAACTCCGAACTAGCCCAGTTTGCCGAATTGGGTTTGCAAGAAGTTAGCCGTGTTCTATTTTATGAGGGTGAACGGGTTGATGTTCCACAACTACGGCTGGAATATCAGAAATAATTTATTGAAATCGACAAGATATCTTAGGAGGAATACCCAACTGAATATCAATCACCAAATCTTTTAAAATTGATATATAAGCTCCTTTAAGACGCTGATGGATACTCTTAGTCATTAAGACTGAATTGAGAACTGCAATAAGTAGTTTGTTATTTTTATTCTCTGTAATAATCTGCCCAATTACTTCATCGTTAATGCTATCTATTGAGCCAATTAAAGAAGTATTTATGGTTGGTAATACTCCTGCTTCGATATTAAAGCTTACTACCCTGAATCCTAATTGTTCTACGACAGGAAGCAAATTATTAAATTCATCTATAACAGCATCGATTTTTTTTTGTGCAGCAGCCGTAACTTCTGCGGCTTGTTCCTGTGCTTGGTTAGTCAGTTTTTTAAAATCCATAAATTTCCAGTTAATACAACTAAATAGTAGGTTTTACTGCTGATTTTTTCATGACCTTATCACATTAATCCATCTTGATCGAAAATCATAGCTGTTTTTGATTATTTTGTGATCTATGAAGCTCAATCACTTATCAGGAATTTTAATCACCCATTGACCAATAATTCCTGAATGATACAGTGCTTTTGATTTATCTGTGGAATCAATCCAAAATCTAAAATCTAAAATCTAAAATTCTTTGACTCGACTAATTCCACGCCGAATACTTCCGCAAAAGATTGGGCTATATTAGGACGTACTTCTTCGCAGGTAATATCGGGAATCCATTCGGCTAAACTGGCTACAGGCTTATCAGCAATCCCACAGGGGATAATATGTTTAAAGCCTGACATATCCGGACAAACATTGAATGCAAATCCGTGCATGGTAATCCAACGACTGACTTTAATACCGATCGCGGCAACTTTTCGCCCTTCTAGCCAAACACCAGTAAAACCCGGTAGGCGATCGCCTGTCAATCCATAAACTGCCAATACCCGAATTAATACCTCTTCTAGTTGCCGGAGATACCAATGCAGGTCTTTACAATAATATTGCAGATTTAAAATTGGATACCCCACAACTTGACCAGGGCAATGATACGTGACTTCGCCACCGCGTTCAACTCTGTGGACATCGAATTTAGTTTTATCCAAATCTTTGAGAAATTCGGGATTGCTGCCTTGTCCCCAAGTATAGACAGGCGGATGCTCTAGCAAGATTAACACATCATCCAGACTAGGTTGCAGAATGCGCTCGGTGAGAAGCGATCGCTGCCATAAAAGAGCATCAGTATATGGCATCAATCCAGCGTTAAATAACAAACAACGTCTGCAATCTGTTTCGGTACTACGGATCATGCCAAAAATCAACGGGTTTATTGACCAAATATATTGCAATTTACAGGATTTGGGTCAAGAAATGTCAAGCTATGCAAAGGATCTTAAAGGAACGTCAAACTCAGGTGCATTAGAGAATACAAAGTGCTACGTTGAATATATAACCTCAAAGGTGTTAGGAGGAACTGTCTGCATCAAGCATCACGCCAAACACAATCAGAACGAATGCACTGGCTGGTGAATCTCATAAATCGTTGAAACTCGAATTGGATCAAACATCCAACAGAGCGCAAACGTAGAAGCAGTACATTAAAATAGTTCAAAATTTGTTTTGGCGGTAGTGAAAGACCTTACCGCGACTTCTTTTCATACAAAACAAATTCACATCAAATATATCAGTGGGAGAGTTTACATGAAGCTTGTCATCCACGGCAAAAATATTGAAATCACCGATGCTATTCGGGAATATGTACATCAAAAAATTGAAAAAGCCGTTAGTCACTTTCAGAATATTACCAATGAAGTGGATGTGCATCTGAGCGTTGCCCGCAATCCTCGAATTACCACCAAGCAAGCGGCGGAAGTGACGATTTATGCCAATGGTAGCGTGATCCGTGCGGAGGAAAGCAGCGAAAACTTATACGCCAGCATTGACTTAGTAGCAGATAAAATTGCCCGTCAACTGCGGAAATATAAAGAAAAACTTCAAGATCAGAAAACTAATGCCCTACCCACAAATCAAGTATTAGTTCCCGAACCAGTAGCGGCAGATTTAATTGGCGATCGCACTCCCGAACTACCAAACGAGGTTGTCCGAACAAAATATTTTTCTATGCCACCGATGACCGTTGCAGAAGCCACACAACAGCTGCAACTAGTGGGACACGACTTTTATATGTTCCACAACTCTGAAACTGGCGAAATCAATGTAGTTTACGAACGTAACCACGGTGGTTACGGTGTGATTCAACCCCGTAATAGTAACGGACACACCAACGGCAAAAATGGCAATGGTAATCATGTTGTGGCTGAAAAAGCCCACTCGCATAAGTGAGGATAGTCTCTACTTTAAATCAGCATAAAAGCCAAAACCCTACCCCCCTAAAATAAGTTTTAGCGACCCTCTTCTTACTAAGGAGAGGGTTTGGGGTGACAACCCCACAGGCTAAACGAAAACTAATATTTTCCTCAAAACACATTTTGCATAATTTGGAAAATACTCATCTGCGATTGCGACATTGTAGTGGGTAGCGATTACCACGCCATGTTGTCCAACCATCTGCAATCTTAGTTTGACTGTTGTATTTGAGATACCAGTTATCTTGCTCTGCACCTAGATAACGAATACCTAAATCCTGTCTTTGTCTGCTAGAAAAACGTTTTCCTAAATTAACCCACGCACTACCATTATCACTAAACCGTCCCAGAAGACGGACACCAGAAGTAGTAGAGCAAACATTACCATTGCAAGTAGTTTGTGGGTTATCTACTATTTTCCATTGCATTTGGGCTGGTCTACCGTCAATATTACAATCCCAAAGACCAAAGAACCACTCACCAGCAATCTGACTGGCTTGAGCATGACTAGATGTAAATACCAAACTTGCGGGAACAATCGCCAAGCCCAAAAGCCATTTTGTGACGTTTTTCATCATGCTCTACCAATACTTATCAGTTAATTTGTACCTTGTATTCACTCATATGTATCAGCATTGCTGTTTATGCAGCTAAGTGAACTACTCATGGTTACCTATGGCTGAACCATGAGCTTCTGTACTCAGACGTTTTCTTAGTTAACCGCCAACTGTTGCAAAGTTTTCAGCGCTTCCTCAACATGACCTTTAAAATTCAACATTGAATCAAACACATACTGCACAACGCCTTCCTTGTCAATCACATAAGTGACGCGACCGGGGACAAAACCAAACATTGCGGTTGCGCCGTATAGCTTCCGTACTTGGTCGCCTTTATCACTCAAGAGAGTAAAAGGTAAATTGTACTTCGCCGCAAATTTCTGGTGAGACTCGTTAGAATCTCCGCTAACGCCAATCACTTCAGCACCAGCCGTTTTAAACACCTCGTATTGATCCCGGAAAGCACAGGATTCGGCTGTACATCCCGGTGTGTCATCCTTGGGATAAAAGTATAAAACCACAGCTTTTTGACCACGAAAAGCGCTAAGGCTGACTGTGGAACCGTTTTGGGCGCTGAGAGAGAAATCAGGCGCAGTATCACCAACTTTAACAGGCATATTATTTCTTACCGATTTTATTACGCGTCCATCTCAGCTAATTCTAACCACCGTTCTGTCGCCGTATCAATCGAGTGCTTGAGATTTTCCACTTGATCGTAGAGTTTCTGGACTTGGGTATAATTCCCAGGAGAGACATTTACCAAGGCTTTTTCGGCTGTGGCTTTCTCAGTTTCCAACTTGGAAATTTTCCCTTCTAACTGCTCAAATTCCCGCTTTTCCCAGTTTGAGAGTCTGCGGCGCTTCTTGTTTTCGGTGTCGGAAGATGAAGTTGCAACTTTTACCTCTTCCTTGGGTTTTTCCTTCGTATTAGCTGCTTGTTGCTGTTTTGTTTCTTCCTCCTCAGCTTTCCTATAGTCGAGATAAACTGAGTAATTACCTGGATATTGTCGCAGATTACCGCCCTCTTCCAAGGCAAAAATAGTATCTACAGTCCGATCTAAAAAGTAGCGATCGTGAGAAACTGCAATTACACACCCAGCAAAATCTTCTAAATAATCTTCTAGTACCGCTAATGTCTGCACATCTAAATCATTGGTAGGTTCATCTAAAATCAACACATTAGGCGCACCAATGAGAATTCGCAGCAAAAATAAACGGCGTTTTTCCCCACCAGATAATTTATGAATTGGCGCATACTGCTGGTTTCCCGGAAATAGAAACCGTTCTAACATTTGGGAAGCGGAAATTTGAGTTCCATCAGAGATTTTGACAAATTCGCCTTCTTCTTTGATATAGTCAATAACTCGCTGATTTTCGTCTACGGCTGAGAGTAACTCTTCTGAATGCTGGTCAAAATAACCGATGTGAATCGTAGTCCCAATTTCCACACTACCGGAATCTGGTTGAATGCGCCCGGTAATCATATCCATTAAAGTCGATTTACCAGTACCATTCCCGCCAATAATTCCAACGCGGTCTTCTGGACTAAATTCGTAAGTGAAATCATTAATTAAGGTGCGTCCATCATAGCCTTTAGAAACGTTATTCAGTTCAATAACTTTTTTGCCCATGCGACGGCCGACTGTGGAAATATCAACTTTACCCTGAACTTGTTTAAATTCAGTTTCCCGCATACCTTGAATGCGTTGGATTCGGGCTTTTTGTTTGGTACTTCTAGCTTTTGGTCCCCGACTTAACCATTCTAATTCCCGACGGAGTACACCTTGATGTTTGCGTTGGCTACTAATTGCCGATTCTTCAGCTAAAGCTTTCTTTTCGAGGTAATATGAGTAATTACCTGAATAAGTGTAAATATCGCCTCGGTCGATTTCAATAATCCGGTTTGTGACTTGATCGAGAAAATAGCGATCGTGAGTTATTAGCAAAAGTGCGCCACGAAAGCGATTTAAATAACTTTGCAGCCATTCCACAGACAGCGCATCCAGATGGTTGGTAGGTTCATCCATCAGTAAAATGTCTGGTTCTGATAATAAAGCTGTTGCTAAGGCGATGCGCTTGCGATAACCGCCTGACAAAGTACCAATAACAGCATCAAAGTCAGAAATTCCTAACTTAGTCAAGATAATTTTGGCGTTGGTTTCCAGTTCCCAAGCGCCAGCAGTTTCCATGCGTTGCATTACCCCAGACAAGCGGGACATCAACTGACTATCTTCTGGATGGTGAACAAGTTTGTGAGATAGTTCTTCATACTCACGGACTAAAGCTAAGTGTTCGCCACTGTCAGCGAAAATTTGCTCTAAAACCGTGTGATTTTCATCTAAGTCTGGCTGTTGTGGTAAATAAATTACTTTTGCACCAGAAGTAAAGGTAATTTGTCCGCTATCAATTGATTCTAGTCCGGCAATCATTTTTAATAAAGTTGATTTACCAGAACCATTAGTGCCAATTAAACCGACTTTATCTGTAGTATCTAAGCTAAAACTGGCATCTCTTAAAATTTCTTTGATGCCAAAGTCTTTTTTAACTGATTGTAGTGTAATATTACTCATAAAAATTAGTCATTGGTCATTGGTCATTAGTCAGTGTCTGTAAAATATCTCATCTTACCAAGACGGGAACATTCCAAGCGGTTTATTTTCTTTCACCCTCCAGGCTAAATCACAATCTTGTGACTAAATTCTCACACATTTGGAATGCTCCCAGGGACACTTACTAATTTTCAGCAAATAAATCCAGGGGTAAATGTCCATACATTTCGTTGATTCCCCCTTCATTATAAGATTGGCAAGAAATTAATACACCCCGATGGTGTCCGGCATAGGAGTCGAGATAACATAACCCATTTTTGCCATTTAATTTGATATAAACTGGCCCTTCGGGTGTGGCTAAATCACTGGGGACTTCATAACCAAAAGCATGAGAATAAGTTCTCATGGCCAGTATCCCTGCTTCTGCGGTATCAGCACAAATCCCTAATATCTGGTAATCAGATAGACTAGCTACCAAAATTAAAGCCCGACGGACTAAGGCTTTTTCTGAGGGTTTGAGAATAGGTGCGATATCTAAGCAGTTGAATTTATGCAGGATTTTTGTAGCTTCTGAGGTTGTGAGGTTTTGATGATTTGGTGTCGCCATAAATTAATTTACGATTTTCTGGGTTTGGCTTTGCTATCTGAGGTGGGATGCTCCCACCCCATTGGCATTATTTACTCAAATTATGATTTATTTGGGTCATTTCCGAGGTTGAAAATGAATGGCACACCGCCTTTGGCTTCACCACCCATAACGAGGACTCTGGGCATTTGAGAGCCGCCATTTCTCCAAGCTTCAATTGCTTCTTTTTGCAGAACCAACTGCCCACCTTGGGCTTTGAGAGTCTCTGCTAAGAGTCTTTGAGCTTCGGCTCTACCCTTGGCGCGATTCACATCTGCTTGTGCTTGTTGTTCAGCTTCCCGCGCGATATAAACTGCTCTTTGCGCCCGTTGTTCAGCTATTTGTTTTTCTTCTACAGCTCTGGCAAATTCTGGCGAGAAATTCAAGTCAACTACGCTAGTATCTAGCACAATTATCCCATATTTAGCCAAGCGATCGCTCAAAGCTAAATCAAAGTCTTCTTTTAATTCACTCCTTTTGGTAATTGCTTCTTCTACTGTTCTTCTAGCAGCCGCGATTTTAAACGCTTCCTGTGTCTGAGGAGCAATGATTTTTGAGACAATATTTGCTAAGGTTCCTTGCTTTCTTCTCACTTCCACTACCCTTGTGGGGTCAAGGCGAAAGTTAATGGCAAATCTTGCTGATAAATTTTGCAAATCCTTCGTAGAACTTTCGGCGGGGACTTCAAATTTTTGTACTGTCAAATCATACACATCAACTACTGATACAAGTGGTGGTTTAATGTGAATGCCTTCTAGTAGCGCACCATCTCTAGCTTTACCTAAGATGCTGATGACTCCTGCTTGTCCTGGGTTGAGAATTACAAAGGAATTTAGTCCGACGAGGACAATTAGTGCTAACACAATTCCAAAAACTGTGGTTTGCCAATTCCCCAATTGCTGACTTTTCAAGGTTCTATCTCCTTTTGCATCTTTAGGCAACTCCTATACTATGGTGACACGTCCCCGGTAAAAAGAGGCTGGGGGGCAGGGAGC
>NZ_CAWQOY010000130.1:0-41128 GCF_963896525.1 Nodularia sp. LEGE 04288 | reverse complement strand
CCCCCAACCCCCTCCCCGCAAGCGATGAGGGGGCTAATATCTACCTTGTATAATTGGAAACTGCTGTACTGGCAAGGTTAGGTAACAATGTCTAAGTTTGTTAAAGGATATTTTGCCAGTTTAATTGAACCGAAATTGGTGACAACAGCAGTAAAAGTTGCATTGATTGTTTTCTATCTTATTTATAATTAATCATGGAAGTGCTTTGTGGCAAGGCCAAATGAGTCGCGAACGTTGGATATCTGCAACCATAAGTTACCTAGTTCCCTATTGCGTTAATATTCATGGTCAATACGTTAGTGTTTATCGTTCAACTCAAGCTAAAAAATTCAAATAATGCAGACATATCACATTTTATAAATCTGCGTTTATCACCAGCATTTTGTTGCCAGATATCTGAATAGGGTTACTATCTCGTAAGTTCCTTGAAAAAGCAAAATTAATTAATTTATATTAATAAAAATTTAATTATTTGGATTTTTTATAGTCAGGAAAAAACGAGGTGACGGGAAAAGTTATAACCACTGTCCACCTCGGAAACGCCAATGGGGAAAGATAATTCTCATCAGGCTTTGTGAGGCAGTAAAAACTGCTAGCCAAACAAAACTATAGTGTATTATAAAAGCTCCTAATGGTAGTTCGGCTTTTGGTATAGGTATTGGTAAGAAGCCAAAAAGTTTTACTCCACAGAAAATGAAGGCTAATTCCCAAATACCAGCAACCAGTTGATAAGCAGCAGGCCAGTCTCTATCCCAACGGGATTTTTGCAGATAATCATAAAGCACATCCCAAATTAAACCAAAGATGGCGACATAGCCAAGTATCCAGAAATAAACCGAGTTTGCACCAGGGCCAATTAAACCTATTGCAAAAGGTAATGATACTAATAGCCCTACAGTTATAAGTAGTAGTAATCGAGTTTGCCAACGCCCAAATAAAGTTGGTGTCATAATTCAGTGCTGAGTAAAAGACTGGAAAGAATCAAAGTTTTTCATAGATTATTTGTCAAACCAAGTTTACCAATTTCAGCAAGATTGTAACTGGTTTTGTAAACAATTGTGTAGTAAAGACATTTTACACAAATATAATGCACATTATTCAGTAGGCAACTATTAAAAATAACGTTTTTTTATCGATTTTGACGGATATATTGATAATTTTGATGATTAATTCAAAAAAAATGTGTTAAAAAGTATACAGGGTTAACTAAAATTTTGCATTTACTACATGAAAACCATCAAAAGTTTGACATCAGTTGTCTTTGGAACCGCAATTACAGCTTGTGGAATGTTGAGTTACACGCTTCCAGGACAAGCAATCACAATTTCGACTAGCGGTGGAGAAGTTGGAAATGTAGATGTTTCTACAGGTATATTTACTCCTTTTCTGACTAATTCACTAAATTTTACTGATATAGCTGTTAACGATGATGGGGAACTGTTCGGTAATACTTTTGGCCGGCTATACAGCATTAGTCCAGGTTCACCAATGGAGGTTATGGACATTGGTGCTTTACTCATCAATAATGCGAACGCATTAGGATTTGACAACAATGGCGTGCTTTATGCTGCTGGTAGTAATGATTTCTATTCTGTGAACACTTCTACAGGTAGGGCAACGGTAGTATCTAATAGTCTTACAGGTTTTCTCAGCGCTGGCGATATTGTATTTAATCCGGCAATAAATCAGTTTTTAGCGACATCAACAACTCCAGATAATAGTACTTTATTCTCTATCGCTCTAGATGGTGCAGCTACAGAAATTGGTAGTATTGGTTTCAATGAGGTGTTTGGACTAGGTTTTAATAGCGGAACTTTGTATGGCTATACAACTGCTGGAGAACAACTTATTATTGATCCGACTACAGGATTGGGGGTTTTCGACAAAAATCTTACAGGGTTGACAGGTTCGATTTTGGGTGCATCAAGTTCTCTTGACCAAGCAACGCCTCCACCGACAACTCCACCGACAACTCCACCGACAACTCCACCGACAACTCCACCTGTAACATCTGTTCCCGAACCAATGAATCTTGCCGGTATAATGATGCTTGGTTTTATGGGGTTGTGCATGAAAGGTAAGAAGAGAAAACCCTTGCAATCGGTATAGTCAGTTTCAACACATATTTTATGCCCTTTCATGCGTATCCTGAGAGGGCTTTTGACTGGCAATTAGTGATAGGCTGTTAGTGGTTGCCAATTAATTACATCTTCTAACAAAGTTTGATAGCCGAGGGTGTTGGGGTGAAGACCATCTGCACTTAAGCGTTGCAACCGCCAAAATTCATCCCGCGCCATCCATTTGTCGAAAATATCTAAATAAGGAATTTGCCGTTGACTGCAAGCTAGTTTAGTCGCTTCTTTATAACGGTATTGGTCGCTGTGATTGTAATAAAAGCAATCTAGAAACGGCATTTTGGCTTCATCGACTGGAACCATCCCCACAAATAACACGGGACAGAGTTGCTGTGCTTGTTCTAGTAAAGCAGTGATTTCAGATTCAAATAGGGCAAAATCTGTATGATTTCGTCCGTGGGGACGTGTTAATCGGGCTGTATCATTGACACCGACGGAGAGGATAATCATGTCGGGAAGACGATTTCGGAGTTCACCCCGATGGCGAAATTCTACTTCTAGCCTTTGTGCTACTTGTTGTGTGCGATCGCCTCTAACTCCCAAATTATATAATACATGACCAGAACTATCGGGTAACATCCACCACCGCCGGAGTTGCTCAACCCAACCGCCTTTTTCTGGGTCGCCAAAGCCATATACTAAGCTATCCCCCAGTGCGATAATCTTCAAAGGCTGACATTGTTTGGGTGGTTCTACCAGCTGCATTGAGGAAGAAAGCTCGAATGTTTGCATTTTAAAGGCTGTATTTTATATCTTTACAAGATTCTACACATTTCTACACCATTAAAGGGTATCTTGCTTAACCTTCATCCGGCAAGCTGCAAATATTGGCTCAATTACGAATTACGAATTATGGTGATTGATTAAAAACCCACTTTAGCCACTGTGCAGAAGAAGTTAGTATATTTAAGCGGTGAAGTCCGGGCGCACGGGAGGCGGCGATTCCATCAACAGCGACTAGTGCTGAATATTGCAAACCGAGGAAACTATCAACTGCTGCATAAGGGCCACCCAGTGTAATTGCTCCGGATGCATATATCTGTCCTTTGCCATTCCGCAGTTCTGGTATTTCAAAATTATTTGTGACAACCAAGCGCCCTAGATAATTCAGGGGCAATTTGTAATGTTCTACCAAATCTTCTAGTAAGGGGCTGGCTTCGACTTTGGCATCCAGTCCAGTAGCATCAATAATAAAGTCTGCGGCTAGTTTCATTTCTCCCAAGCCTTTTTCCTGGATATGGGTAATAGTCCGGTTTTGAGTATCCCGTTCTACAGCTTTTACTTCACCAAAGGTGATTTGATACCAGCCTTCACTTAACCCTTGCTCAGTCATTTGCTGCCAGTCGTGGCGGTCGGCGGTGGTAGTCCCGCCCCAGTCTGCTAGTAGGCGCTGGCGTTCGTCTGGGGTGGCTTTTTCGAGCATGACGCGGAGTTCTCCGCCCCAACAAGCTTTAGGCCAGTTAAAAGGCTGAAATTCGTAATGATTTTTGACTTGTCGCTGGGCTTTTTGAAATTTGTTGCCTTGGGGTTTAGGCGATCGCATCAAATGCAAAACTGTAATATGACGATTGTGCTTTCTCGCCTCATAAATTCTTTGGATAATCCGCGAAGCCACAATTCCCCGTCCACGAATCAACACAGTCCCACCCTGTTGTTCTAGTTGCTGATAAACATGGTCGTGGGCTTCATAAGCATTGACAACAGACTTAAAATCTTGATATTTTGCTCTATAAGCTTGCAAATCTGGGAGAAATTGAATTGCCGGATACCCAGTAGCTAAATGTATATAACGACTAACTATAAAAGCGTAATTTCCCGGACTGCGAGAATAGGCTACACAATATCTGCCATCATCAGTTTTGCGAATAGCCCTAACGCGCCCATAACGATAAATTTGATTCCAGCCAATGCGCTTAACTTCCCGGTCTATGGAATCGAAGACATTACCTGCACGAGGTGTATAAGTTTCTGCAAAGGTGGGTTCAGCAAATACTTGCCATAAATATTTGAATGCTGAATTGACCTTACCTTGAGTCACTTCACGCCCAGCTTCCCGCAAAGCATAACTAGGCCAACCCCAAATATTATCAGGACAAGAATCAGAATTAGATCGCAATCTTTCATGTAAGGGAATTTGCGAGTTCATACAGAGGCGCTTGTAACGCGCATAAGGTTCTGCTTCTAATCCCAAAGCCACAATTTTCTCAGCCCGGACACCACTTATTCGCAGCAAATCAACCCAGACAAAACTACCTAATCCCGCCCCAACTGCCAAATAATCGCATTCATCCACTGGCAAACCTGTGGCGTGAAGTGCTTGTAGGGGAACATTTTCTGCCTGGAATGCTGGTGGGGGAAAATTGCTCCCCAAGGGTGTTGCCTGGGCTGGTGGCAAGCCAGGTTCAGGGATATTAGTATGGGGGTTAAACTGAATCATTGACGGCGGGCTGGTAGCTTGGCTGGTGGCGTTGACACCAAACATCACCGTGATCATGTAGGGGCCAATTTGCAATGTATCGCCATGAGCTAAAACACCACGATTTTGTTGTTGACCGTTGACAAATACACCGTTAATGCTGCCTTGGTCAATTACTACTAGCTGGTTTTGTTCCCAGTCAATGAGGGCATGATAACGGGAAATTTCATGACTGTTAAGCAGCATTCTAGCCACACGCCGTCCCTGAAGTTCAGCAGGTAGACGAACGAATTCACGACCAAAAGCTATGGGCGGACTCAATGTTGGTTCTCGCCGTTCCCCCGTTGCTGGGTCTTCCCAACTTAATTGAATTTGTGGATTAGTCACGTCGCTGCGCTCCGAATTCAAAATTCAAAATTCAAAATTCAAAATTAAATACCCCACGGATAAATCTGGGGGCTTGAATAAATGTTGTTTCACTTTTTTCTTCTCCATAAATAAATTTAGTTGCTCTGTATCCTTTTTTCTTTGTTCATTAGGAAGTCAGTCACAATCTTTCCCCCCTGCACCCTGCACTCTGCCCCCCTGCCTCTTCAATGATTCGGTGCTACTAACACACTTACTGATGCTGCTAAAGATGTACCACACCAAGGACAGCCAATTTGCAGATTTTCCGCAGGGGAAACTTTATGACATTTGGGACACTCTAAGCCATAAAACCTTTGTGTTGGTGCTGGGGGTGTGGGTGGATGGTGATGATGCCTCAGTGGTTCTGGTGCTGGTGGTGGTGTTAAAATTGTTGCTGGAATGTTGTTAATAGCAATGTTAGTAACTTGAAGTTTTGCTTGACCCAAATAAATAATACTGCCCTGATTTAAAGGCATTTCACCTTGGACTAATTGCTGTCCATCGATCATTGGGGGATTAGGCGATCGCAAATTTCTGATATAAAAGCATTGCTGCTGATGATGAAAAAATATTTCTACGTGTAAACCGGATACAGTCGGGTGACTTAAAACAATATCACACCGCATGGGATCGCGACCGATGCGGACAGTACTGGGATTTTTACTAGGCTGTTGTTCATAAATGTTCTGAACTCTATCTTGGCCTGTATCGTGCCACTGTAAAGTTAGTGTGTTCATCTTTCTCAATTAAATCAGAATTATTTAGTTACTTCAACTTCTGTCTGTGCGATTCCTAACACGATTCAGCAAGACCAAGCAAGTGTTTAGCACAAACTTCAACAATCACCTTATCTCGCTGATGCCAATTTATCAGCAATGCGTGTAGTTTCGGGTAAGCGATATTTTGGTGTACAGCTTAATACATAGTCAATTGCAGTAGTTAAACTGATTTGATGACCGATGGAGACGTATACAGGCTTTACTCCTTGACGCGTTCTTAAAACTGCCCCAATAGTTTCACCTTTATGTATTAATGGTTGCCAACGACCTTTAGTGTCTGGCAATTGCTCATGCTTCCCAATTAACAATGATTTTGCTACACCAATTGTCGGCATATCCAAGATAACCCCTAGATGACTAGCTATGCCCAATCTGCGGGGATGGGCGATTCCTTGACCATCACACAAAATAATATCTGGTGTAATTTGAATTTTTTCTAGTGCATCCAGTACGGCTGGGATTTCCCGAAACGAGAGAAAACCGGGAATGTAGGGAAATGATGTGGGGCGGTAGGCTAATGAAGTTTCTACGACTTGCAAATCAGGAAAACTCAGCACTGCAACTGCTGCACGGCTAATAGTGCCATTGGACTCAAAACCCATATCTACACCAGCTACGTATTGGACAGGTTGTTTGAGTTGATCTGAGCTAATTACCTGATATCGTAAACGTTCTTGGATAGCGATCGCTTCTTCCACTGTCACAGGCCAAGGATGATGTTGATAAATCTTCATATTTAAACTGGAAATTAAAAGTGTGCTTTTCCGAAATGTTGATTAGTAACGGTGTATCTAAGATTTAAATGAATTTGCGAATTTTTGTAGCCTTTGAGAAAATTTCCGTTATTTATGGCTCAATAATTAGCAACCATAACCATTTATTTTCGGAGAAAAATATGCGTAGCGTTAGTAGTAATCTTGATCACAGATTTCAGTATGGATTTTATATCGCCGGAGGAATATTTATCTTATTTTTGGCAATGACCATCCGTCCTTTTGCCATTATAAATGCTGGTGAACGGGGTGTAATCATGAAGTTTGGCAAAGTTCAGGATCAAGTTTTAGGCGAAGGGCTACATCCAATTATGCCAATTGTCACATCAGTTAAAAGGCTCAATGTTCGCGTTCAACAAAATACTTTTAAATCTGATGCAGCTTCCAAAGACCTGCAAACAATCACGACAGAATTAGCTGTAAACTGGCATCTTGACCCGCTACAAGTAAATAAAATTTTTCAACAAGTGGGAGATGAGAAACTAATTATTGATGGCATTATTACTCCGGCGGTTTCGGAAGTCCTGAAAGCAGCTACTGCTAAAAAAACAGCCGAAGAAGTCATTACGAAAAGAACAGAATTAAAGCAAGAAATGGATAATCATCTGAAAACCCGTTTAGCATCTTACGGTATTATTATAGATGATGTTTCTTTAGTGAACTTCTCCTTTTCTCCAGAGTTTAGTAGAGCAATTGAATCGAAACAAATAGCTGAACAAGAGGCTAAACAGGCGGAATTTATTGCTCAGAAAGCGACTCAAGAAGCCCAAGCAGATATCAACCGCGCTAAAGGTCAAGCCGAAGCACAAAGATTACAACGGCTAACTTTAACGCCAGATTTATTACAAAAGCAAGCCATAGAAAAATGGGATGGTCGTTTTCCCACAGTGATGAGTGGTAATGGTGCGTTGCCTTTAATCAACATTAATCCTAGTAGTTTAACAAGTGAAAATAAGAAACAGTAATTATGAACTCTTCTTTATAGCTTTGCGTCTTTGCGCCCTTCTCCCAAAGGGAGAGGCTAGCGCCAATGCGTGAGCTTTTTATATACTCATTTAGGTAGATGTCTCAGAGCAATTGTCCTTCGCTAAGATAAAAGGAGCAATTTCGCCGCAGCCAATCATGATAAAAAAGCAAACACGGCGCAATTTTATAATTACCAGTGTTGCGGTAGCTGGTGGTATGACAGCAACTACTGCCTTTCCACAGGCTGCAAAACCAACAGCAACTATGCCAGAACGAGTCCTGGGAAGCACTGAAGTAAATTTACCTATTTTCGGGTTGGGAGGTGCAGGACAAACGCCGCTATCCTGGTATGACAGAGAAGGTGATGCTGAAGCAATTATTCAAAAAGCGTTGGAACTGGGTATCCGCTACTTTGATACGGCTGCTAATTATGGTCCTAGTGAAGATTATTTAGGAAAAGTGCTGCCACCCCATCGTTCTGGGCTGTTTCTAGCCAGCAAGACTGATCAAAGAGACTACGATGGTGCATGGCGAGAATTGGAGCGATCGCTTAAACGTCTGAATACAGATTACCTTGATTTGTGGCAGTTGCATCATGTGTCTTTTGCCTCAGAACTCGACACTATCTTTAGTGCATCTGGTGCAATTACAGCTTTAGAAGAAGCTATACAGCAGAAACTTGTCCGCTTCGCAGGTATTACCGGACATCATGACCCAGAGATAATTGCCGAAGGACTGCGCCGCTATCCCTTTCACGCTACACTGATTCCTGTGAATGCCGCCGACCAACATCATCCACGTCCTTTTCTTCCGGTAGTTCTGCCGATAGCGCAAGCCAAAAACGTGGGTGTAATTGCCATGAAAGTCCCGGCTTATGGTCGGTTGTTTAAACCCGGTGGTTTGGCAGGTATGCAGCAAGCTTTAGGATATACGATGTCTCAGCCTGGGGTTCATTGTTGCGTAATTGCGGCTGAAGACACAGCACAATTAGAGAATAATATCAAGATAGCTCGTGATTTTCAACCCCTGAGTCAACAAGAATTAAATGCGATCGCTCAACGTACTGCTAATATCTGGGAAGATAGTACATTCTTCCGGGCTTGGACTTAATTTTATTCGCAATTTGGATAATTTTGTACATCTGCTGTAAAAACTTGATCAGCAGGAAGCAATTTATTGATATTTAATTTTCTGACTCTAGGCTCTATAGTATGCGGATTCACTTGGAAGTATTTAGCGGCTTGCGTCATCCCAAAACTTAGTAAAACATCATCTCCTAAATGTTTGATAGTTGTGGGTTGATCTAAGTTTATATCTAAACATTTAATAATTTCTAAGGCGACGGCTTTAGCTAATAAAGGAGGAACAGAATTTCCTATTTGTCGAAATCCATGCCATTTTGTAACATGGAACCTAAACCAATCTGGATAAGAATGTAAACGCGCCGCTTCACGCACAGTAATACATCTGGGTATCAACGGATGAATTGGTCTAGGGGAAGTAAAAGCTCCTCGATTACTAGGAGTTCCGGCTCTGAGAGTATTACAAATTCCGTCCGGGTCAAGTTTATGGAAGCGACTAATTCTTTCCGTTTTACCATAAGCTGTAGCTGCAAATCTGGTAATAGATTCTAAATTATGCTTTGTTCTTAAACTTGAGGTCAGGATTCTAGAGTCATACTGACGTTGATATGAATAGTCATTATCTGTAGAACTCAGCCCACGAAGTAGCCGACCATAATCACTGGGCTTACCAAAATCTGCAACTACCCAATCACGTTGATATAATTTCCGATATTTTTCTATTTTGGGCAAGTCTTGAAGTGCATCCCAAACCGTAGGAGTTAAAGTCAATTCTGTAGCTCTTGTACTGAGGGTAGCCGAAGCAAGTGGGGATTTATTTTGTTTAGCAGGTTTAGTAATTATATCTGGGTAATTTGGTAATTCTAAGCCTTGACGGCAACCCAAAATAAATAATCTTTCCCGATTTTGTGGTACTCCAAAATGAGCAGCATTTAAAATTTGGTATTTTTGCCGGACTTGGTAACCATTGCTGGCAAATTTATTAATTATTTCTGCAATAAATTCTTGATGTTTTCCGGAAACCATTCCTTTAACATTTTCAATAACAAAAAATTTGGGCTGTAGTTCTAATACTAATCGAATATAATGAAATACCAGAAAATTTCTAGGGTCGTCAAAAGAACGTTTACCTATTAATGAAAAGCCTTGACATGGGGGACCACCAAACACGACATCAATTTCGCGATCGCCAATCGATGATTTTTGTCTAATTTCTTGACTGGTAATTTCTTCAACAGGCTGGCACAAAACGCTCCAAAAAGGAAAATTAAACTCGTGCGTTGCACAGTGGATGGGGTCTATTTCTACAGATGCAAGTACATCAAAACCTGCTTGTTCAAAGCCCAGGCTCATCCCACCAGCACCAGCAAATAAATCGACAGCGATAGGTCGTTGTTTTCTCATCTACCTGACCACCTTTTCAATTCCTCCCTACTCCCTACTCCCCAACACCCGGTAGCATTTGCAAAATTTCTTGAGCCACGCGATCGCATACCCCTAGTTCTCCCAAAAGCTGCCGCATTTCGGCATAATCAGCCATAGTTTGCGCTCGAACCTCAGAATTTAGCAGTAATTCCATCGATGCTTGCACAATATTCTCTGCTGTAGCTTGCTCTTGTAATAACTCCGGTATAATTGCCCTCATTACCACTAAATTAGGTGGCGAAGCAAAAACTATAGACCCTTTCAGAATTTTTCGCGCAATCCAAACAGTAATAGGATTGAGGCGATAAACTACAACTTGCGGCACATTTAATAAAGCCAGTTCCAGATTGACCGTACCAGATTTACTGATAGCAAAATCAGCTGCGGCAAATACTTCTTTTTGTTGACCAGATAAAACTGTCGCCCGCAAACCATAACTTTGAATTGCGGCTTCGATTGGCTCTCTGTAAACTTCTAACGACAGGGGAATCCAAAAATGAACTTCTGGTAATTTAGCTTGAATAGTTTGAGCAGCTGCAAAAATGACTGGTAAAAGATATTTTAGCTCTTGACGGCGAGAAGCGGGAAGCAGTGCGATCGCCTTTTGTTCTGGTGGAATTTGCAATTGAGCGCGGGCGACTGAGCGACTGGGTGCGTCTTGCATCCGGTCAACAAGGGGATGACCAACCCAGCTAACTTCTGCGCCGTTCTCGCGAAAATAACGGGCTTCTTCGGGGAAGATAGCCAAGAGTTTATCTGTAAAACCGACAATTCGGGATGTATTACGCAAACCCATTGACCAAGCCCATTCTTGGGGAGCGATGTAATAAACCACTGGGACTTGTGGCAGATGCTTTTGCATATAAGTGCCAATACCCAAGTTTGGCCCCATATAATCAATTAGTACCACTAAGTCAGGGGGATTGTCTTTGAGAAAAGCGATCGCTCGTCGTTGTACCTGAATAGTCGGGAAAATATAAGGCAGAGATTCTATCAAACCCATCGAGCCAATACCACTAGTTTTACCCAAAATAGTGGCTCCAGCTGCTGCCATTTTTTCTCCCCCCAGCGCCACAATTTCTAATTGCAAACCAGCCGCAGCAGCTTGACGCTGGATAGCTGTAATTAGCAATGAACCTTGCAAATCGCCAGATACCTCGCCAGTGCTGATAAATATCCGCATTTTATAATTACTAAAAATTAAAATTTAATTCATTAAAAGTTAGCGCTCAAGCTTTTGTAGAGACGCGATTTACCGCGTCTTTACTAATCTAGGACTCATCACTCCCGCCTGGTTTTTTCCTTCCTGGAATCAAGCCACGTCTTCCTGGCATTTGAGAAAGTAGCAAAAAACGACGCAGGTATTGCAATTGTTCCGTTTCTCCCAGCTGTTCGAGCTGTTCCAAAGCCTCCTTAAAACTTAAGCCAGATCGATAGAGAATCCGAAACGCTTTTTTGAGAACTTGCAAGTCGGTTGAGTTCATCCCAGAACGTTTGAGGCCCACTAAATTCAGGGTTCTGACCCGTGCTGGATTTCCCTCCACCAACATATAAGGAGGCACATCCCGGTCAATACGTGCCATACCCCCGACCATTGCGTGTTGACCAATGCGGACAAATTGATGCACACCTAAAACTCCACCCAGGCGGGCGCGTGACTCTATGTGGACATGACCTGCCAAAGCGACTGAGTTAGGAATAATTACGTTGTCTTCAATTATGCAGTTATGAGCTACGTGGACATAAGCCATTAAAAGGTTATTGTTGCCAATCACCGTAGCTTCACCAGCACCAGTAGCGCGGTTAATCGTGACATACTCACGAATCAAGTTATTGTCACCAATTTTGACCCAAGTCGGTTCTCCCACAAACTTTAGATCCTGGGGTTCCATACCGATAGCTGCGCCTGGAAAAATTTGATTTCGCGCCCCAATCTCACAAGGACCTTCTAGCACTACATGAGCGCCAATAATTGTTTCCAGACCGACTTTGACATGAGCTCCAATCACAGCATAGGCACCGACTTGTACTGTAGGGTGGAGTTCCGATTTAGGATGAATTACAGCAGTTGGATGAATAAGCGTCTTCAAGGGTGAATCTCCAGAACTTTTTTAAGTGTAGAGACGCGATAAATCGTGTCTGTACGATCAGTGGCCGAAAGTGTCGAGTCAAGCAAGTTATGTGTAAGGGCGACGAAAATCTAGAAATTATAAAATGCTGTTGTGGATAGTTTTTTATTGCTATTCTTAATTTAGGTGTAAGTTCAAAGTAAATCACGGCTTTACCCACCAACACCACAGCAAATTATTAGTTAATCAGAGAAAACATTAATTCGCCTTCAGCAGCGAGTTGACCGTCAACCTCAGCACGGGCTTGCATTTTACTGAAACGACGTTGTTTTATCCACAACAGTTCCACTGTCATCACTAGCTGATCTCCTGGAACTACTTGGCGGCGGAAGCGCACTTTATCGATACCAGCAAAAACGAATAGTCCATTTCCCAACTCAGAGTGTTGCTTGAGAACAATACCCCCAACCTGTGCCATAGCCTCCACAATTAGCACTCCTGGCATCAGTGGCTGTTCTGGGAAATGTCCTTGAAACTGGGGTTCGTTGACAGAGACGTTTTTAACGCCTACAGCCAATTTTCCTGGCACATAGTCAATTATTTTATCTACAAGTAAAAATGGGTATCGGTGGGGGAGCAATTTATGAATTTCTTCAGAGGAAAATGTGGTTTTAATTTCAGTAATCTGTTCGGCGGTAGATGTAGGTACAGTAGTATCGGGACTATTCACTTCAGTGACGATTGCCATTAGCGGTATGTTGATTTTTAATTGATAAATGAAGTAGGCAGGGATGAAAACCTGTCAAGAATTGAGATTTTAGACTTTAGCCTGCAATTCTAAAATTTTCCGAGCCAGTTGAATGTGTAAATTATGGCTGGCTTTATACGCTAAAAAATGAGCTTGCGGAAAAGTTCCCAATAAACTCAAATCTCCTACTAAATCTAATATTTTATGACGAACTGGTTCATTTTCAAATCTTAGTGGTGGATTTAGCCAACCTTCAGATCCACAAACCAAGGCATTATCCAAGTTACCACCTTTAATTAACCCGGTTTTTTGTAAGTGTTCGATTTGGTGCAGTAAACCAAAAGTCCGAGCCGGGGCAATTTCTTCCGCAAAACTGGCACTCAGTGACCAACTATGCCATTGGTTACCAATAGCCGATAGCTCAAAATCAATTTCGTAACTAAAACGGGTTTTTGATGCGGGGAGGGCGCAAGCAAAAGCATCATTTTCATAAATCCATATCGGCTCTTTGACAACCAAAGGAACTGGGTTGTTCATTGCTTGTGATAAGCAGCCAACTTGAGCAATACTCTCCGTCCAAATCTTTGCGGAACCGTCTAATAGTGGTACTTCTGAGCCATCAATTTCAATTCGGGCGTTATCCACCCCCATACCCACAAGTGCTGCTAATAGATGCTCTACTGTGCGAATGCAGGCTTCACCCTCACCTAATTGAGTAGAGAGCAGAGTTTGATTTACGGCGGACACTTGGGCGGGAATGATTGGTAAATCTGGCAAATCCACCCGCACAAAGTAGCGCCCAGTATCTGGTTCAGAGGGTAATATCCGGACATTGGTAATCACACCACTATGCAGTCCCACTCCAGTTTGGGTGATTTCCCCTGCTATGGTGTGCTGTGGCATGAGCAAAAAATTAATATATTTTGATTTGTATGATTCATTTGAAGTTTCGCCAAAGACCCTGACTGATCTGCAAAATACAACTGCTTCTTTTGCCTTTATGGAAACAGTATTCAGGCAAATGTGACAATTAGCAAGTACCTAGCACCGCAGGGCGTTCGTCAAAAGTCAAAAGTTTACCCTGAGCGACTCGTACTGAGCGGAGCCGAGGTAAGTCGAGGGGTCAAAAGTCAAAAGTTCAGTCACAAATGACTGATGACCAATGACCAATGACCAATGACTATTTAAAACCTTTCACCAATACCAAAATTGATGCGACTATCGCCATCATCGTTAATGCCGTAGTCAATCCGAATGGGGCCTAGGGGGGATTGTACACGCACACCGAGTCCATAGCCGTAGCCAGTACCGTTTTTGTTTAATACTTCAGCAGGTCTGGTTGTGGTTCCTAGATCACTACCGACATCAAAAAACAGTGCGCCACTGACTACTGAGAAAACCGGGAAGCGATACTCAACAGATGCTTGTACGTAACTACGTCCACTGGTTAATGCTCCTTCTTCATAACCCCGAATTGAGTTGCTACCGCCAAGGGTAAAAGCTTCGTAGGGAGGCAAGTCACCGAGTACTGTACCCCCTTGCAGGTTAAATGCTAGGGTTTGTGGCCCTGGGGCGAAGTTAGTAAAACTCACGGGTAAGTATTGGCTATAGTTACCTCTGACTCTAGTCAGAAAAATGCTACCTAGTCCTACTGGTACGGACTGATCGACCCCCAGGCGGAGGAAGGAACCGCCGGTTGGTTGTAAGGGGTTATTCCGCAGGTCGCGCTGTGCGCCTACTTGTAATAGCAGCAAATCATCTTCACCTTCACCTGAGAGGCTCAGGGGGACTCGTTCTCCGGGTACTCCATCCACGAATACGGCTCCTTCTGGTGTGACATTACCATCGGCATCACGGGTGGAAATTCGTTGATACTGCAATCCGGCGGAAGCTGTCCATTCTGATCTCTTATAGGGATCGGGAGATAGGGGACGGGTAAAAGTCACACCACCGCCTAGCCGGAGAACACGGGGGCGATCGCCATCTGTCTCCTCTGGTTGAAATGTCCTAATGTCACCATCTTGTCCATCAAAAATCAATGAAATGGAACTGCGGCGAAACAGATTAGTTGTATAAGAAGTTCTGTAGGGATCACCTGCAATCCAGGGGTCTGTAAACCGGAGGTCAAACAGCAGTTCTCGTTGTCCTACCTGTACTTCTGCGCCCAGGTTTTGGTTTCTTCCTGCGAGGTTTTGCTGCTGATAACTCACAGTCCCAAATAATCCACTGGCAGAACTAAACCCGGCTCCAGCCGCAATCGAACCGGTACTACGTTCGGCTACATTCACCACGACATCAACCTTACTAGGGTCTGTACCAGGGTCAAGGGATACGTTGACATCTTCAAATAACCCTAGTCCAAATACCCTTTGTAGGTCTCTTTGTACGATGTCGCGGTTAAATACTTGTCCTGGCTTTAATTCTAGTTCTCGCGTGATTATATATTCCTGTGTCCGACCCCGAATTGGTTCTCCTTTTTCGTCTGTCTCCTGACCTTCGCGATCGCGGAATCTGACTTTGAGATTTTCTACTACTCCTTCGGCTACTTGCAGAGTCACCACCCCAGTTTCCGCGATTTGTGGCGAGCCAATGACGTTTGCTAGTACGTAACCTTTTTCTTGATACTGCTCAGTTAACTTCTTGATGCCTTCTTGCAATTCCCGCAGGTTGAGGACTTGACCATATTGCTCGCGAAAGACTTCATCCACAGTACTAGCAGGCAGTACAGAAGGAACATCAGTTCCAGGATTAGCTTGCACTTCTACCTTCGTCAGCACGGGGTTGGGTTGGACAATAAAGCTCAACCGCACACCCAAAGGTGTATCTTCTGGCACTGCCTGAACGTTGGCGAAGAAGCCAGTACCAAAGATGGCGTTAATATCTTCTTGCAGTTGAGAGCGCGTTGTTGTCCGACCTGCTTGGGTCCGAATTACTCTGTAAACTTGGTCTTCCAGTTCCTTTGTTAGTTGTCCCGTCTCAGGTCTGACAACTACTTCTGATATCAGTACGCGAGGTTCCTCAGCATTTGGGGTGGGGGTGGGAGTATTGAAATTTTCCAGATTTGGAGTAGTTTCAGGCGTTGGTGAGGGTAGCGCCTGGCTAGGTACGGGAGGTGCAGTGTCTGGAACAGAATTAGACTCTTGGGTGAGAAAAATTGCGGTTTTCTCAGAAGAGTTTTGAC
This sequence comes from Nodularia sp. LEGE 04288, assembly GCF_963896525.1. Taxonomy (NCBI): domain Bacteria; kingdom Bacillati; phylum Cyanobacteriota; class Cyanophyceae; order Nostocales; family Nodulariaceae; genus Nodularia; species Nodularia sp. LEGE 04288. The sequence goes on along the minus strand of NZ_CAWQOY010000130.1, from coordinate 25,146 downwards.
CAACTTTCGGCGTTGTCAAGGAGGGAATTATGACATCTGATGTTGTCTTCTGGGCTGGTTTAACTGGGGGAAGTGTGACCACAGACTCAACCGCTTCTGATGTCGTCTTCTGGGCTGGTTTAACTGGGGAAAGTGTGACAACAGACTCAACCTCTGTGGAGTTGGAGTGAAATTCTAAACTTTCACTTGCTGGAACCGCTTGATTAATCTCAGGTACGAAAACCTCTGCTGTTTGTTCTGAACTATTAATGGTTTGGGCATTTGCACTGGGCGAGCCGCCTAATGGCGCTGCAATTGCTACAACTGCTACCCATACGGGAGATAAACGCATTTTATTTAAATTCCTCTTCACGTCCACACACCATTCCCTTGGCAATTATGCTCTGATGCCAAAGATATTAGGTCAAAATAAAGTTGGTTGCTATTGCCTATCTACTTTATAAGTCACAAAGCATCAGTCAAAAACCATGTATTCTTACCTTTTTGTTTTGACAAATTCAAGTTTTAGTTTCTACTGCTTGTAGCACTCGTTGTAAAACCTCCTGGTAAGCATTCTCTACATTCCCCAAGTCACGGCGGAAACGGTCTTTATCCATGACTCTCAAGTTAGGATCAGCTTCGGCTGTGTTCCACAAGCGGCAAGTATCAGGGCTAATTTCATCTGCCAGCAGTATCTGCTGTTGTGAATCCAAACCAAATTCTAGTTTGAAGTCTACGAGGGTAATACCGCATGAATGCCAAAAGCCACGAAGAAACTCGTTGACTTGCAATGCTAGATTGCGAATTACATCTACTTGTTCCGGTGTAGCTAGTTCGAGCAGAAATAGGCGATCGCTTGTTAACAGTGGATCTCCTAATTGGTCGTTTTTGTAATAAAACTCTACCAAAGGTTGTTTCAGCACTGTACCCACTGGTAATCCTGTTTGCTGAGACAAACTACCAGCAGCAATATTTCTGACAACCACTTCTAGCGGCAAAATCTTTACAGCCTTGACTCGCATTTGATGCGGATTAGGGCTATCAATATAGTGGGTTTTTATACCATATATTTCTAACTGCTGAAATAGGTGGCTAGAAATGGTACAGTTAATTTTTCCCTTGTCGATAATACTGCCACGTTTTTGGGCATTAAAAGCAGTGGCATCGTCTTTAAAATCAGCCAACAAGACTTCTGGATCGTCTGTTGCATAGAGAATCTTAGCTTTGCCTTCGTATAGCTGGGAATAAACAGACATGATGTGAGGTAAGGTTTTAGGCAGTTGGCAGCTTTCGCCCTTTCAGGCTTAACTATTTTATCTTTAGTTATTCAATATCCGCTATTGGTGCTGAGTTTGCTATGTTTCTCAGCTAATATCAAGCAGCTACATTTTAGCAGGGCGAGAGTCAAGGTAACTTGTCGGCAGAAGTAGAACTGAAATCTAACCCTTGATAGAAGACAATGATATTTAGTGTATGGTATTTTTTATGGCTTGGATGTAATTATTGGGGTGGGGAAAAATTCTCAAATCATTGAAAAAATACATATTCATGCAGTATGAATGGAAGTTTTTACACGATGAATTATATTGGCAAGTGGAAAAAAGTAGATTATTATCTAATGACATAAATTAGCAAGAGTCAAAATATCAACATATCATATTTTGTCAATTAAGTAAATTAATTCTTGATACTGCTTGTTGTCAAAGGATTTTAGGTTTGATCCTGATCCTTTAGATTCCCAGTCACAATTAACTATTTCTCCCATAAACCTACCAGAATGAAAGTGTTGCTCTCAATTGTTTGGTCTGGCAAAAAAGATTAAGGGAGTTAATTATTCAATTATATTCAGGGACTTCCCAGCAAAAAACCCGATCCCTTGAGACAAGGGAGACAAAGAGAAATAAGTTGTCTGGGATATGGAAGTTGGAAAATTTGTTTCTGGGAAATTTCTAAAATAGGTGCAATATTTAGATAAATGCTAAAAAAATAATGAACAAAGACGATTTTCTCTATCCTCGTGGACGCTACTATGGTCATGTAAAGCCGGAAAACTTGGTTTTTAATGCAAATTTGCAGGAATTTGCTCAACGTATTAGTTATATCTGTAATTTAGAAACAGGTGGAAAGTTAACTCCAGATGAAGCTTACGAACAAATCAAGGCTTTGTGGAAACAGTTGAAAAAAACAAAAAAACAACTGCAAATAGGTGAAAGTCCTTTTCAAGATGATGATGGAGAAAGTGCAAGCTGAGAGAGTACAAATAGACGAAAGTCTTTTTTCCAACCATTCTCTAGACACCATCCCCAAACTTTGGAGATGGTGTCTTTTGGTAATTATCAGCGCCTTCTATGTGGATATTAACCGCTTGTTCTGGCTGAATAGAGTTTCCTATCCTATTCAAGCTACTGTGGTCAGTTTTTCGGAAAATATCACCTTTTGATAGTAATCTTGCAGCTGACAAGTAGCAGATGACCATCCCCATTTTTCTGCTTCCTGACGGGCATTTTGACGGATCACCTCTCGTTCTTGTTGTTGTTGCAGAAGGCGGAAAGTAGCATTAATGGCATCTTGAATATCTGCTGTGGGGTCAAAAAGATAGCCATTTACACCGTCTGTGACAATATCAGGAATCCCCCCAGAACGGGCTGCTACTACTGGACAGCCAGCGGCCATTGCTTCTAATAGAACTAAGCCTAGTGTTTCTGTCCGAGAAGGAAAAATAAAGGCATCAGCACTAGCAAAGGCAGAACCTAACTCTTGTCCTGTAAGATACCCGACAAAATGAGTGTCAGTGCCTGCAAAATGTTTTTCCAATTCTTGACGGTGGGGGCCATCACCGACTAATGCCAATCGGGCATGAGGAATTGCCTCTAGGATGGGCTTGATGCGCTCAATTTCCTTTTCGGCGGAAAGACGGCCGACATACAGCAGTAAGGGACTTTCTGGGTGATTTTGGGATAGACGCGATCGCATTTCCAAACTAGCTAAATCAGGATGAAAGAATTCTGTATCCACACCCCTCTGCCAAACCTTCACTCGTTCAATACCGTGTCCTGAGAGTTCTTCCATCATCACTGTGGAGGTGCAAAGGTTCAAAGCGGCTTGATTATGAGCGCCTTTGAGCAATTCCCACAGAAAACCTTCGAGCATTCCCAAACCGTAATGCTGGAGATATTGAGGTAAATGAGTATGGTAAGATGCAACTAACGGTATTTTAAGCATCTTGCTATAAAAAATCCCAGCCAGTCCTAAAACAGCTGGATTCACTACATGAATAATATCTGGCTGAAATTCTTCTAAAGCATAACCAATGGCCGGGCGGGGCAAAGCCATTTTTAACTCTGGATACAATGGCAGAGGAAAGCCAGTAACGCCGTAAACTTTGGCTCCTTTATGTTCAGTAATCCCGCCATCAGGGGCAAAGACTAGTACTTGGTCACCATTGCGTTGTAGATGGTCAACGGTATGGCGCAGGCGTGTGACTATGCCGTCAATCTTGGGAAGAAAGGTTTCAGTAAATAGGGCGATTCTCATAAAAAACTAGATAAGCAGATAATCCCAGATTCTTTTACATTGCAGTCAATTACTAGCAGATGGTCAGTCTGAGGCTATACATACAGGCTCTATGGTAAGTCCGCCTTGCTAGGTAGAAGTGGGCATATTGCCCACCCCAGAAAATATATAGTTGATGCTCAACAAAAATTAACTGTCCATCATGTTTTGCTAAGACATGACGAACAGTTTCCAGCAGGCTTGATCTACTTTCTATGCCAAGAAACCTTGGGCAGAATTTGCTTGTTATCCACTCTGTTTTGATACTTGACGGCAAAGTTTAACAATGAATCAAGTAAGGAATCAGAGAGATAGTGGGGCTGTAAACCCAGATCCAGCAGTTTGGTATTTTTAGCGTTGAAGTAATGTTCTTCTCTTTCAACTCTGGGGTTATCCAGGTGATTGATATCCACACTTAGCCCGATGGCATTCCCAGCTTTTTTCACCATTAATGCCAGGTCACCAATGCTGAATAGCTCAGTAAATTGGTTAAATACCCGGAATTCGCCCGGTTCGGCTGGGTTAGCGATCGCTAGTTCTATACATCGCACTGTATCTCGAATATCCAAGAAACCACGAGTTTGCCCACCTGTCCCGTAGACGGTGAGAGGATGAGCGATCGCAGCTTGAATACAGAAACGATTCAGTGCCGTACCAAATACTCCATCATAATCAAGGCGATTAATTAACATTTCGTCCATTCCCGTTTCTTCGGTCAGAACGCCATAAACTATCCCTTGATTTAAATCAGTAGCCCGCAGCCCCCAAGTGCGGCAAGCAAAGTTGATATTGTGACTATCATGAACTTTGCTCAAGTGGTACATCGAACCCGGCTGCTTCGGATACGGTAAGGTATCTTTGCGGCCATTGTGTTCAATTGTGATGAACCCTTCTTCAATATCAATGTTGGGTGTACCATATTCACCCATTGTTCCTAGTTTGACCATGTGGCAATCTGGGAAGTCTTCTCGCATGGCGTACAGCAAGTTTAAAGTGCCGACGACATTATTAACCTGAGTGAGAACGGCGTGTTCTCGGTCAATCATGGAAAAGGGCGCTGAACGTTGTTCACCAAAATGCACGAGGGCGTTCGGCTCAAATTGGTGTAAAACTTGCTTGAGAAATTCGTAATTAGTAATATCGCCAATGAATAGGTCGATACATTTACCAGTCAAATCTTGCCAGCGCTGGAGGCGTTGCTGAATTGGTGCGATGGGAGTCAGAGTTTCGATACCCAATTCATTATCCCAGTGCCGCCGCACCAAACTATCTAGAATTCCAACTTCGTAACCTCGGTTGGAAAGGTAAAGTGCAGTTGCCCAACCGCAATATCCATCACCACCAATTACCAGGACTTTCATCTTCACCAGTTTTTACTCGCTGATAGCTAAATCTATCAGGTTTCTGTACCCTCTTCACCATCATTCTTTGAAAAATTGCTGACTCTGGGCTGGGAAATGACGACAATGAGGATGATTAGGGGGATCAGGAGTCAAAGAATTTTGGATTTTGGATTTTGGATTTGGGATTGATTCCACAGATAAATCTGGGGGCTTGTACCATCAAGTCACTATTGGTGATCATAATTTTTCAATAGACTTCCCCACTCCCTCACCTCGTCCTACTCCCGAATCCGGTACTGGTAGGCCATGTAATAGAACAAATGATAATAATCTGAAAATTCTTGATTCTGGCTGCGCGCCTGCCAGTAATATTGGACTTCATCCTGAGTTAGGCTCAATGTCATTGAGCTGATTTGCTGATCAATTTCCACAAGTAGCACTCCAGATACACCTTGATCTGTCTGAAAGTTAGGTTTGCTCGTTGTTTTGCTATTTTGTTCTATTGACTCAGGTAGCTGATGAGCCGCCCATGCCCGAATTTCCACAGAATTATTTTTGGGTGATAGCAAAACAATCCCATCATTATTTGCTTTAGCTGGTGAGGCATTCCAATTACTGGGATATGGAAACTCAAAGCCATAGCGAGAATTGTTATAAGTATTCCATGTCACCCTAGAAGGCAGCAAATTGCTGGCAGTACAACTCCACAGGCTCAATAACAGGGCAGTCTGTCCGCCAATGGTTTTAATTTTAGTATAAATTTTTAGTTTTAAACTACAGGTTTTTACTGTAGTGATAGACATGATTATATTTTTAACTAAAGTCACTTATCTTTCAAATTTACCAGATATAGCGATTTTCATCAATAAATTGACATATTTTTACTCTGACTTGATTACATGAGCATAAACGGGCAACTGTTGCATAAATGACTCACTTTCACAACTATTTTTTTCCTCAACACCAAAAAATGTAAATAAATGTAACAAAATTGCCGTCAAAACGCTTTAACGTCTTGACATCTGACAAAGTAACCGATAACGTAATATACATACCCGGGTAAGGCCGTCAAAGAGTTATATGCAAACTAAGCAAAAGGTTACTTTATATCTGTCGCCAGAACTTCACAAAAAACTGAAGATTCGTTCAGCTATTGATTCAGAACCGATGTCAGAGCTTGCCGAACGCGCCCTAGTCTTCTACCTTGCTAACTCAGAACTAGTTGAGGAAGTCGAAGCTTCTGCCTATGGACGAACGCACAGAATTTACTCCTGTCCAGAATGTGAGAGTTCATTAGTCTTACGTGATGGAGAACTGATTGCCATGAGCCATCAATCAGGAATAGGTTCTCAAGAGCATCTATCCATTGACGAAATGGAAAAAGATGAAACTCATCCCAAGGGTGAGGAAGAATTGGTTCCTTGCTAGGTAAGAATGATGAATAAACCATTCATGATTCGGTTGCCACAACCAACAAACGATGTCTTTACTGTATAAGGTCTCCAGCAGGTCGATTGTATGAAAGAAGAGCTCAATATTCTAATTCAAGCTCAATATCCTCTAATCTACCTTGTGACCTCCGAGGAAGAACGGGCGGAACAGGCAATTTCCACAATCGCCCAATTATTAAAGCCCCAACGCCGCGTATACGTCTGGACAGTAACTCACGGCATCGTGGAATATGGGCAACCCCGGAACGTCACCCAACACAATACTGTTTCGCCAGAGGCGGCTATTGAGTGGATCATCCGGCAGAAAGAACCTGGTATATTTATTCTTAAAGATTTACATCCGTTTATTGATGCGCCTGCGACAACAAGATCCTTACGTGATGCGATCGCTAGTTTCAAGGGAATGCATAAAAACATCATTTTGATGTCACCGATGCAGCAAGTTCCCATTGAATTAGAAAAAGAAGTTGTCGTTCTTGACTTCAAATTGCCAGATATGGCTGAGTTAAACAAAGTCCTAACTTACCATTTAGAGCAAAATCGAGGCAGACGGCTCACCACTGAGGCGCGAGAAAAGCTTCTCAGAGCAGCTTTAGGTCTAACTAAAGATGAATCTGAAAAAGTATACCGTAAAGCACAGGTAACAACTGGACGCTTAACGGAAGATGAAGTAGATATAGTTCTATCTGAGAAAAAACAACTCATTCGGCGCAATGGTATTTTAGAATACATCGAAGAAGATGCAACCATTGATGCTGTAGGTGGCTTAGAAGAACTAAAAAGGTGGCTCAAACAGCGCTCTAATGCCTTTACAGAAAGAGCGAGAGAGTATGGTTTGCCCCAACCCAAAGGAATGTTAATACTTGGTGTTCCAGGTTGTGGTAAGTCACTAATTGCCAAGACTACCTCCCGACTGTGGGGTTTGCCATTACTACGCCTAGATATGGGGCGAGTATATGACGGCTCAATGGTGGGACGAAGTGAAGCCAATCTACGTAATGCCTTAAAAACAGCAGAATCCATCTCTCCAGCGATTCTGTTCATAGACGAGTTAGATAAATCCTTTGCAGGTAGCTCAGGTTCATCTGATTCCGATGGTGGTACATCAAGTAGAATCTTTGGTTCTTTCCTAACTTGGATGCAAGACAAGAAATCTCCCGTATTTGTCATGGCAACCGCGAACCGAGTGGAACGCTTGCCTGGAGAGTTTCTGAGGAAAGGACGCTTTGATGAAATTTTCTTTGTGGATCTGCCCACAGCCGAAGAAAGGCAGGATATATATAATATCCACCTCACCAAACGTCGTGAAGACATTTCCCGATTCGACCTTGAGCAATTAGCCAAGATGTCTGACGGCTTCTCTGGGGCAGAAATTGAACAAGCACTTGTGGCGGCAATGTATGAAGCCTTCGCCCAAGACCGCGAGTTCACCCAATTAGATATTATTGCTGCACTGAAAGCAACTCTGCCGTTGTCACGTACCATGCAAGAACAGGTAACAGCCCTGAGAGATTGGGCCAGACAGCGCGCAAGACCCGCCGCAGCCTCCGTCGCTGAATATCAGCGCATGGAGTTTTAAAAGCTTTCCCCTGCTAATACCAGGGGCAAAGGCTAGCCCCCAAAGCTAGCAGTTAAGAGAAAAAGCCGCATTTCCATCAGCGCGGCTTCCCGAAAAAAAACCGTTGTCTTTTTCTCACTCTTCTCACTGGAGGAAACCCAAATGTCTCATTTTAGCACACTGCGTACCAAAATCACCGATGCTGAAATCCTCAAGTCTTCTTTGCGCGACTTAGGTATTAGCGTGAAGACTGAAGCGGATGTTCGTGGTTACAATGGTCAGCGCGTTCGTTCCGACATCGTAGCTGTTTTGGAAGGTGAATACGATCTAGGTTGGTCTCGCAATAGCGATGGTTCCTTTGACCTCATCGCTGACCTGTGGGGCGTTGCTAAGAAGCACAATCAAACCGAGTTGATCAACTCCATCAACCAAAAGTATGCAGTTAACAAAACCTTGTCTGAAGTAAAACAGCGCGGTCTGCAAAACGCCAATGTCAAGTTGGTATTGCAATAGAATTTTCTCAGCGCGTTCCCAAAGCTGAACGGGTTAACCACTTCATTAGCGGTTAGCCCGCTTTTTTTATTGGGACTGGGATTTATTTCTCAGTCCCCCATTTTTTTGTTGCACTGATTTTCAAGCACAAGCTATGTGTGGGTAAAATAAATGTGTTGACTTTTTTACATCCATATATGCTCTCAAACGACCTGAAAAGAAGAATCATTAACAGAATGGGGTGTTAAACAAATCACCACAAAGGGTTTTAGTGTCAATTCAGTAGGGTGGGTTAGCGTCAGCGTAACCCACCATTAACCATGAAATTTGATATGTTTGGCAATGGAAGTTTTAAAACTTACGACGACGATTGATGAATCAGGATATTTGCATCTGAATATTCCCACGCAGTTAGCGGCTGGTGAAGTAAATATTGTAGTTGTATTGAATCCAGTTTCGTCAAACGAGGAGCAGAAACACAGATATGATTTCTCTGATTTGCTAGGAAAGTTAAATTGGAAAGGAGATGCGGTAGCGATACAAAGAACTCTACGCGATGAGTGGTAATAGCTACTTGCTCGATACGAATGCAATTGTGGCTCTACTACAAGGAAATTCTCAACTTATTCAATTACTCCAAGATACTGATTGGATAGGGGTTTCAGTTATTAGCCAAATTGAATTTCTGGCGTTTGCAGGTCTAAGTCAAGCAGATATCTTGCTTTTTCAACAATTCCTTCAGCGAGTGGAGGTTGTTGGCTTAATAGTGGGTGATACAGTATTAATTGCAAAAATCATTGAAATTCGACAGCAATATAGGTTGAAATTACCCGATGCGGTGATTGCTGCAATGGCAATCCAAAATTCAGCAAGTCTGATCACGGCTGATCAAGAGTTTGCCAAGGTGACAATTTTAACTGTAATTTTACCTATATTTCTTTGCCCCAATTTTTCTATTCCTATGGGGGGATTTTTAACAGTTAGATAATCCTATATATGTATCTTTAATCTAAGATCAGCAAAAACAGCATTTATACGGTTACAATTAAATTAATAAATATTTACATTTACTTAATAAATATTTACATTTACACTGCCCTGATTTCTCAAGTATAAATCAAAGGTTTCGAGTAATTACCAAGAGCTATATAGCTAGTTTGAGGGTTTGAAGGATAAAGGAACAAACTACGTATGACCCGCACGGCACTGATGATATCGAATAATATACTTGATGAGTTTAAAACTTGTACTCAACTGCAATACAATGGCTGCTTAAAGGTTAGAAGTAGCAAAGGACACCAATGGACTTTTTTCTATCGTCTAGGACGGATAGTTTGGGCGGAGGGAGGAAGTCATCCTTTCCGGCGCTGGCGGCGAAATATGGCTCAATACTGCCCTCAAATTGATATAGATCAGTTAAATTTACGTAGAGAAGACCTAGAAATCAATCACTGGGATTATCGCATCCTGGAAATTCTCTATAAAAAACAGCAAATTCAACGAGAACAAATTCACGCTGTTATAGAAAGCACAATATCACAACTGTTGTTTGATTTAGCTCAACAAACAAATTTTGTGGCTGTAAGTTGCGATCGCACCCAGGAATTTATCATAGAAACACCAGTGAGTTTCACAAGTGCAGATGTCTTTATGAAAAAGATGCAAGACTCGTGGAAATTTTGGTCAGATGCTGGTTTGGCTAATTTTTCTCCCGACTTAGCACCAGTTGTGCGAAAACCAGAACAACTCGCGCACCATGTAAGTGAATCTGTCTACAAAAAGTTTGTAAATTTGCTCAAGGGTAAATACACTCTGCGAGATTTAGCAGCAAAAATGAATCAGAGTATTGTTCCTTTGACCCGTTCATTGCTTCCTTATATTATCTCAGGGGTCATTGAACTGGTAGAAGTACCTGATTTACCTTTGTCAGTTGCAACAGTCAAAAACAATTCTGTTTCCAGCCCAGCTACAACATCAACTGCGCCACTGATAGCTTGCGTAGATGATAGTCTTCAGATTTGTAATATGGTAGAGAGAATTATCGTCTCACATGGACTGAGATTTATCAAAATTCAAGATGCTATACAAGCTTTACCAATCTTGATTCAAAGTAAGCCAGACCTGATTTTTTTAGATTTGATTATGCCTATTGCTAATGGTTATGAAATTTGTACTCAGGTGCGCCGAGTTTCATCCTTTAGTGACACACCTGTAGTGATGTTAACGGGAAATGATGGTCTTTTTGATCGAGTCCGATCTAAGTTGGTCGGTGCAACAGATTTTATGGCAAAACCCGTAACAGCAGATAAAATCATGGGTGTAGTAGGGAAATATTTACCCGTACAGACTCAACCTCAAGTCCAAAAGACACTAGTACAGCACGGTGTAAATAAGCCGACTATTCTTTGGAATAATTAGGTCAAACAATTTGGAATTTTGGATTTTAGATTGACCCCACTGATAAATTTGGGGGCTTGTACCATTCAGGAAGTATTGGTCAGTAAGTAGGTAGATAGTTTATTGTAGGTAAGTTGTTAGTTAATCAAGATTTAGCCAGTAGTAATAGCATATAAAAAATTTTAAGGGTGGTTATAAAACCACCCCTATATTCCAATACGGTTCAGTAAAGGAACCAAATTGTTTGTCACAGTAATTTTTTTTAACGTTCGCGTAGCGCATACCGCAGAGGCACAGAGGACACAGAGAGTTAAGAAAGAGAAGAAAAATTTGCTTAACTGAACTGTATTGCCCTATATTCCCCTCTTATTTAGAATTTACTTGCTATACCCAATCAGGGTATTATATTTACTCTGAGAGATTAACTACAGTATCAACTTGAGATGAAGCTAAGGTTGGTGCAGTGAAGATAGTCGAGTACAGACTTGCTGGTTGCTGACGTGCGAATACTGGTAGGACTTGACGCGCATGGGCTGCTAATTCCACTGCCTTCACATCGTAAGTCTGCGTAACCAACTTGGGATAGAAACCAATACCGATGATGGGAATGATCAAACAAGCTGTGATAAACAATTCACGGGGTTTGATGTCAGCAACTACAGCATCTAGATGTAATTCTGCGTTTTGTTCACCGTAGAATACTTGGCGCAACATTGATAGTAGGTAAATTGGAGTTAAAATCACGCCAACCGCCGACAACACGATGACTACAATTTTGAAGCTGGAACTGTAAACATCGCTGGAGGCAATACCGAGGAACACCATCAACTCACCCACAAAGCCACTCATTCCGGGTAAAGCGAGAGAAGCCATTGCACCAATTGTAAATACGGCGAAGGTTCTGGGCATTACTTTAGCCATACCGCCCATTTTGTCCATCATTAAGGTGTGGGTACGTTCGTAAGTTACACCAGATAGGAAGAACAAGCTAGCGGCAATCAAACCGTGAGAAACCATCTGTAATACAGCACCGCTAATCCCAATCTCTGTATAAGAGGCAATCCCAATTAAGACAAATCCCATGTGGGCAATTGAAGAGTAAGCCAAGCGGCGTTTGAGATTTGTTTGGGCAAAGGCGCAACAAGCACCGTAGACTATGTTAACTACACCTAGTACTGCGAGAACTGGGGCAAAGTAAACATGGGCATTGGGCAACATTTCAACGTTGAAGCGGATGAGTGCATAACCACCCATTTTTAACAACACACCAGCCAAAATCATGGAACCAGGTGCAGATGCTTCACCGTGGGCATCAGGTAGCCAAGTGTGTAAGGGGAAGATGGGCATCTTCACACCGAAGGCAATCAAGAAACCTGCATAAGTTAATAATTCTAAAGCTTTGGGGTATTGCTTCATTCCCAGAGTTGCCATGTCGAAGGTGACAGTATCTCCTGAGAATGCCATTGCAAAACCAGCTACCAAGATAAATATTGAGGCTGCGGCTGTATAGAGAATAAATTTAGTCGCTGCGTAACGGCGGTTTTGTCCTCCCCAGATGGAAATCAGCAGGTACACAGGTACTAACTCGATTTCCCACATTAAGAAGAACAACAGCAAGTCTTGGGCGACAAATACGCCAATCTGGGCGCTGTACATCACTAACATTAAGGCATAAAACAATCGCGGCTTAGTGGTTACTTTCCAAGCCGCGAAGATTGCCAGTGTGTTAATTAAGCCGGTTAGTAGGAGTAAGGGCATCGATAAACCATCAACACCAACAGACCAGTTTAAACCTAACTCTGGAACCCAAGCATAGTTTTCTACGAGTTGCAGTGTGGGGTTTTGGAAGTCGTAGCTATACCAAAAGGCAGAAATTATCAGGGCAAAATCAGCGATCGCAACTCCTAAACCATACCACCTAACGGTTTTTCCTTCTTTATCTGGGATGAAAGGGATGGCTAAGGCAGCCACCAGGGGCAATAAAATTATGGCTGACAGCCAAGGAAATTCAATGGCATTCATTAGTTCTGACAATCGATTTACCTTTTTGGTTATGATTTCATTATATGAAGGAATTTGTACTTTTGTAAATGTTATTTATCCCTAGTATCTACTTTTTGAGTAAATTTTAGGAATAAATACTCATCAATTCCTTTCAAAACCATTCTAATTGTAAACTTTTGCAACGTCAATACAAAAAATATATAAAAAAAGTGACTAAAGTCACCAATTTAAGTTATTATATTTAACATTTTCGACAGATACGCACAATTTTAGACAATTCGATTCACAATCGTCCAAACTTCCCCATCTGAGCGCACATAGGGAACTGAGATGGTCTTAAACCCTGTAATAAAAGGCTTATAGTAGACTTGCCAATACATGGGACTCAAATAATCAGCACAAGATTTCAGCAGACGGATTTCTGTGGATAGTTCCGCCGCTAGTTGATTAATGCGTTCGGCATGAACCTGGGCTACTTCTCTGGCTTGTTCTAATTCCTGCTCTTGGGTAAGCTGTTGGGATTTATTTTGCCAATGTTCTAATTCAGCCTGTTTGTATTGTCGCTGTATTTCCAGCGCGGCGATCGCATCGTCGATGCCTTTGAGTTCTACAGATAATTGGGCATTTTCTCTGGCTTGGCGGCGACAAGCTTCCACCATTGCTGAGGGTGAATCATTCTTGCCAGATAATACATTATTAATACTCAGCGTCGCCCGTTCTTGCTGGAGTGCCTGTATTTCTGAGTTGAGGGTGGTGATTTCTGTATGAATTTGGTTAATCATTACGGTTTATCCTTGGTAGCTTGCACCTTGGGTATCCAGAGAAAGCGATCGCACTGTGGCTGTAATTCCTGTTGATTGCCAAGCTGATAACATCGCCGCTTCTACAGCCTGAGAATGCAACTTATCTACTAAAGCTAACAGTGTCGGCCCTGCACCACTAATTACCATGCCATAAGCACCGGCTTTCATTGCAGCTGCATTCACAGCATCGTAACCAGGAATCAAAGCTTGGCGATATGGTTGATGCAATCTATCTTGTAAAGCTGTGCTTAACCATTCTCCCTTACCTGTTTGCAAACCGCGTAACAATAACCCCAAATGTGCTGTGTTGAAAATTGCATCTGCACGACTCACCTGAGTAGGTAAAACTTGCCGGGCTTCACTGGTGGAAAGCTCAAAATCAGGAATAGCTAGGACTGGGACAATATTTTCATTCCAGGGAATATCACAAATCTCCCAATTATCGGCACTGGTAGCAGCGAGACGACATCCCCCCAATAGGGCTGGTACGACATTATCAGGATGTCCTTCCATTGCGATCGCTAATTCCATCACCTGTAATTGAGTCAAAGGCGCACCCGCCAGTTGATTAGCACCAACCAACCCGCCGACAATGGCTGTAGCTGAACTACCCAAACCTCTCGCCAATGGTACACCAAGCTGAATTTCCATTTTTACCGATGGCGGTGTCTGTCCTATATATTGATAGAACTTCACAAAAGCCTGATAGAGTAGATTACTTTCATCGGTTTGCACCCGTTCAGCTTCTGCACCTGTGACATCAATAATTAATCCACCCTCATCTAAGCGAGTGAATTTGAACTTGTTGTACAGCGTTAAAGCTGCACCGATACAGTCAAAACCAGGCCCCAAGTTAGCTGTAGTGGCAGGAACGGTAATAGTGATACTAGAAATAACAGACATCTGCAAATACTCTCCAATCATCAACCAGCATCTCATGTTAAGGGTTGATTTGCTCATGAGTATTGCTAATTGCGGCCAGGTGTGGTTTGTCAAACAGAATATATGAGCAAGCGATCGCTTATAAATTCTTTAACGAACTTTCTCAATTATGTGTAAAACTGCTTTGAATGAGTTTAATTGACCGTGAACTAACTCTCGACACTAAACACGTTGCCAAGCATCTCCCAGATACTCCTCAAATGCAACAGCTACTGCAAAAAGAAGGAAGCGCTCATATATTTATTGATGAAGCGACAATATATATAGTTGCTCAAGCAATCATAGAGCAAGGAGAATTTACAGGGATGATTCGCGGACATGAACGCTATGGATTATACTTTGCCGAACCAATTGGATATCGTCTCAGTATTGATGGCGGTAAAATCCCACTTTATTACGCTGAAATGAAAGTAAAAGGAAACAAATACCATGTTATCCCACGCACAAAACCTAGTAGATAATTGGGAATTTTCGGAGTTATGGATAGATCCCACTGCTTCACCTCCATACGTTCTGATTTTATTAAGCGACAGTTCCGGTAAAAGCTGTGTTTACGATCCAAATCAGAATTATCAGTTGGCGTTTTCTAGTGACAGCTACGAAGAAGCAAAACTTTGGCTACTTGAAGATGAATATGAACGAGTCGAAGGAAGATTAACAGCTTCAGTTGCAGCATGAGAAGCGTCTTGCTAGAGTTTGCCAACTTAAAGGGTGAGTATTGCTCACCCTACTTTCTGCTAGAAGTTCTCGAAGTTAGCGATCGCTTTGAGAATATCTGGATAATTTGCAGTCCTTGGGGGTTAAGATGATGAAGACAAATGAGTGCTTTTGACAGGTCTTCAACTATTGCGCTCATCTAGGAACATCTTTCATGCGCCGAGATTCCATATTTTATCAACTATTTCAACAATCACCGACTTTATTATTTGAACTATTGACAAATCCGCCAGCAAATGCTGAGGCATATCGCTTTGATTCGGTGGCTGTCAAAGAACCTAAATTTGAAATTGACGGGGTATTTTTACCACCAGAAAATGAAAGTCCAGGTGTGGTGTATTTTTGCGAAGTGCAATTTCAAAAGGACGAAAAACTCTATGAAAGAGTATTTGCTGAATCCTCATTATATTTCTACCGCAACAGTGACAGATTTAGTGATTGGCAAGCAGTAATAATTTATCCATCACGCAGTATTGAACAAAGTAATATTTATCCCCATCGTGGCTTCCTGAATGGTAACCAGGTGCATCGAGTGTATTTGGATGAATTGGGAGATATTCGTCAATTACCTTTATGGGTAGCATTGATGGTATTAACCACTGTAGACTCAGAACAAGCACCCTCTGAGGCTAAGTATTTACTTGAACGTTCCGCTTGTGAGGAAGCAGAAACCGCAAGTAGCGCCATAATTGAATTAGTTACCACAATCATGGTGTACAAGTTTGAAAAATTAAGCCGCAGGGAGGTTGAAGCGATGCTAGGAATCACACTCAAAGAAACGCGAGTTTACCGGGAAATCAAGGAAGAAGGTCGGGAAGAAGGTCGAGAAGAAGGTCGAGAAGAAGGATTACAAAGAGAAAGATCACTCATCTTAAGACTCCTAACTCGACGAGTGGGAGAATTACCCCCAGATGTGCGTCAGCGTGTGGAAACTCTCTCTTTAGAAGAATTAGAAAATCTGGGTGAAGCCTTGCTTGATTTTAGCAGTATGGCTGATTTGCAGTCGTGGTTAGACTAGGCCGCAAGGCGGAAGTCAAAAGTCAAAAGTCAAAAGTCAAAAGGCTTGTTCTATAGGCTTTTGATTTATTTCCGCCGTGCTGTACTAGCCTATTGATGGTTAGAAGTTATCGAAGTTAGCGATCGCATTCTTCATTTTATCCACCACTTCATCCACAGGAATAGCTCCCAATTCCCCAGAAGCACGGGTACGGATACTCAAGCTGTTAGATTCAACTTCTTTAGCTCCGATCACCGCCATGACTGGGATTTTTTGCTTCTCTGCATTGCGGATGAGTTTACCCAAGCGATCGCCACTGGTATCCACTTCTGCACGAATACCTTCAGCCACCATTTTCGCGGCGACATCCTTAGCAAAATCTAGCTGTGCTTCACCCACTGGTAACAATCTCGCTTGCACAGGTGCTAACCATAAAGGAAAATCACCAGCGTACTCTTCAATCAAAATCCCAATCAGCCGTTCTAAAGAACCAAACGGCGCACGGTGAATCATCACAGGACGTTGGCGGGAACCATCTTCAGCCACGTATTCCAAATCAAAGCGTTCTGGTAAGTTGTAATCTACCTGAACCGTTCCTAATTGCCATTCTCGTTCTAAAGCATCACTAAAGATAAAATCTAGTTTGGGGCCATAAAACGCCGCTTCCCCAATCCCCTCAAAGTAATTCATTCCCAACTTTTCCACCGCGCGGCGAATTGCACCTTCGGCTTTATCCCAAATTTCATCAGAACCAATATACTTATCACTGGCTGGATCGCGGAAACTGAGTCTAGCTTTAAAATTCTTCAATTGCAGACTCTTAAACACCGACAAAATCAAGTCCACCACATTGAGAAATTCATTGTCTAGCTGTTCGGGAGTGACAAACAGGTGCGAATCATCCACAGTAAAACCGCGCACTCTGGTTAAACCACCCAATTCTCCTGATTGTTCGTAGCGGTAAACAGTACCAAATTCGGCAAATCTAATTGGTAATTCCCGATAGGAACGTAACTCATTCTTGTATATTTGGATATGAAAGGGGCAATTCATCGGCTTGAGGACAAAACCTTGCTCTAAAGCTGCGGCTTCCTCATCGTCCGACATCAGGGGAAACATATCTTCCTTATACTTCTGCCAGTGTCCAGAAGTTTTAAATAAATCGACTCTCGCAATGTGCGGCGTGACTACAGGTAAATAACCCCGTTTGAGTTGTTCCTTTTTGAGGAAATCTTCTAACACACTCCGCAACAAAGTACCTTTAGGAGTCCACAAGGGTAAACCCGGCCCCACTTGCTCGGAAAATATAAATAATCCCAGTTCCTTACCAAGTTTACGGTGATCTCTTCGTAACGCTTCTTCTTTGCGCCGCTTATACTCAGCCAGTTGTTCTGGAGTTTCCCACGCAGTCGCATAGATGCGTTGTAACTGCGCCTTGGTTTCATCCCCACGCCAATAAGCACCGGCTACACTTTCTAATTCAATAGCTTTGGGGTTTAATTCGCTGGTATTTTCTACATGAGGTCCCGCGCACAAATCCCACCATTCATTCCCCAGATGGTAAATTGTGATCGGTTCTTGTTTAATATCTCCCAGGATTTCGAGTTTGTAAGGTTCCTGAATTGCTGAAATCCTTTTTTCGGCTTCTTCCCGGCTGACTTCTTCGCGCAGAACTGGTAATTTGCGATTAATAATCTTCACCATCTCTTTCTTGATGGCTTTCAAATCATTTTCGCTAAATGGTTCTGGACTATCGAAGTCGTAGTAAAAACCGTTTTCAATCCAGGGACCGATTGTAACTTGCGCTTTAGGAAACAGCTTTTGTACCGCCATTGCCATTACATGGGAAGCTGTGTGGCGAATCTGCTTTAATGTTTCCGATTCGCTGGTACGAGGTAAATAAATTTTTTCAGGTTGTTCTGATGGATTGAGAGTTGAATTTGGCGACATCGGCTGCTGAACCATTAGCGAAGTGATTACAAAAAGATAATTTTAGTAGTTGAAAGTCAGAAAAATCTACCCAGGGATTGGGAAGAGGCAGGGGGCAGGGGGGAAAAAAACTTACTCAGCACTTTCCAGTCTGCTTCAAATATAACGAGTTTACTGACTTTCATTACTGCCAAGTTAACTTTAATATTTCTCTGGAATCAACCCTTTTCTCATAAATCGCCACAAATGAGTGTTAAGGACTCAGTTTCCAACTAAGAAATTATGCACTGTTGGCTGAAGATACTTACGGTGAGATACGCTCATGCTTTGCCGAAAATACTTTATATCTGGATAGCTTTTTTTCTATTCTCAATTTTAGATAAACCTTACGGCAATAATGATTATAGTCTATTTCGTAGCCATGATTACAGATTTTTCCACAATCTATCTGAGGAAAGAGGATAGAATTATGTTAAAAATTGTAAAAAACGTTAATATTAGTGGAGAAGTTAGCAATATACTTTTTATTTATGCGAGACTCGAATTTACCAGGGGCTGAGATGCTGAAAACGGTATTAGAACCTCTGCTGGAGGATTTTAATTATTGGTTTGCGCGATCGCGTGAATTGTTGGAAACCGGGCAACTCTCATTTATGAGTCACGAAGAGCAATCAGATTTACTTTTGCGAGTCAAGCAAGCGCAAGATGAACTAAACGCAGCAAAGATGCTATTTACCGCCACGGATGGACAAGTCGGGATTGAAATGACCACCTTAATACCTTGGCACCGCTTGGTAACAGAATGCTGGAATCTATCAATGCGCTCTCGTCAGGCACATTCAGTCTCAGATTTTGCTGCTGGTTGATTTCAGCAGACTGGATTGGCATCAGAACAAGACACTATACAAGTCGCATTAAAGATTCAAATTCCTTAACATTATTTTTATTAACAAATAATGTGTCCCATGTTACTTTAGTTTGAATAGATTAACAAATTTTTCCATAAAAGTATAAACGCGCCAAGCGTGCGTTAGATATTCATCTTCGCCGGATCTGACAATATAGGCGAAGCAAAAGGTTACCGAATAAAGTTTTAAAACTTGCTGCTCTTAGAGGAAAATCCGATGTTACACCTACTTTACATTCTGGCTTTTACAATTCTTGCTTCTTTAGCCGTTGCTAACTTAATCCGCAACTTGATTATGTTCAGTTTTGATCGAGAGCGAGTTTATCCAGGTAAATATTCATCAACCGATAATCAAGGCTATCTCTCTTCCAGAAAACAATTTATTCCCCACCCAGAATTATTAGACAACGCGGGTAACTTAATTAAAGAACCTTTGTTAGTCATGCGTTCCGTCAACGTTGAAGATGCTCGTCAACAGTTAGATGCTCTTTATGAATCTTCTCCAGGACACAAAAGCGACCGTCAAGAAGAAGGTTAATTTTCGACAGTCATAATTTAGTATTTGTAGCATTGGGGGTTGAGCATTAATTGTTCAACCCCTATAACTACTGAAATTACTCCTGAACATGAGCTTTAGATTTGGGAAACCAGTTTTCATCATAGGGGTCTAAATATAATTAAACCCCTAAAATTTTGTTACCTATTCCCTGGTTACGCTTCAATAACCACCCGGAGATTACCCCGTTTCTTCACTACCCGACAAGCAGTAGTACTACCAGAGCGCTCGAACTCCAAATCCAGTATAGTAGGGCCAACTTTCAAATTATGAAATGACAGACGATTAATTGATTCTGGTAAAGTCGGATCAATAATTCGCAAGCAATTATTTTGAGCGTCAGGGACTAAATTAACCACCATTTGCAGCAGTTGAAATATAGTCCCGGTAGCCCAAGCTTGTGGTGTACAAGCCACTGGATACTGTACAGGCGCATGGTCACCATTGCGTTCGTAACCGCAGAAAAGTTCTGGCGGACGTTGATATGGTTGCTGACTAGTCATATCAAACAAACCTTGGAACACTTCTAAAGCTTGATCGATGAGACCGAGCGATCGCAATCCCATTGCAATGAGAGAATTATCGTGAGGCCAAACTGAACCAATGTGATAACCCATTGGATTATACGCTGGTGACAAACTGCTCAAAGTCCGAATCCCCCAGCCATTAAACATATCTGGCGCTCGTAATCGTTCCGCCACACTGTAGGCTTTTTCCGGTGTAAAAATCCCTAAATTCAAACAGTGACCAGGATTAGATGTAATACTTGCGACTTGCTTCCCGTCTCCATCCAAAGCTAAGGCGCAGAAATCTTGGTCTTTGATCCAAAAATCTTGATTAAAACGCACCTTGAGGTGTCTAGCCTCATCGAGCCACCGTTCTGCTAAGTCTAGGCGCTTCTTCATCTTAGCTATTTCTGCTAGGTTAATTTTAGCTGCGTAAACGTAAGCTTGCACTTCACTCAAAGCAATGGGGCCATTGGCTAACTCACCCTTATTGTCTACGATACAGTCGCCAGAATCTTTCCATCCTTGATTAGCCAGACCCCGTTTTGATTTACGGTAGTAAGTCAAATAGCTACTTTGTTTAAGATGACGATCAATCCATTCCATCGCTGCTAGAGCATTCGGCCACAGTTTCTCTAGAGTTTCTTGATCGTGAGTCCAAGCGTAGTATTCAGCATACAACATCAACCACAGGGGAGTAGCATCAACTGTGCCGTAGTAGGGTGTATGGGGAATTTCTTGACAACGCGCCATTTCCCCAAATCGTAACTCATGTAAAATTTTCCCTGGTTCTTCTTCACGCCAGTCATCCACAGTTTTACCTTGGTATGACGCTAGAATCATCAGGGTTTCTTTGGCAATTTCGGGATTTAGCATCAGGGTTTGGGACGCTGTAATTAAAGAATCTCTGCCAAATAACGCTGAAAACCAAGGAACACCGGCGGAAACAGTTTTATACTTCCCAAAAGACTGACGCAACAAATACATATCTTGCTCAGCTCGTTCAATTACACGATTGAAGATACTTTTATCTGATCTAATCTGTGTAATTTGCTGTATCCATTCTTGCTCTTCCATCAACTCAGCCGCTTTGGCTTGTACTAAGGTAAAAGCTGCACTCACCGTAGAACTGGGTTGATTGTTAGTCAACATATTGATTCGGTAACCCAGCTTTTGAGTTTCGTGAGAAGCCAAATCCAACCGCCAAATAGCAGTGTAACCCTGAAAATCGTCTGGTTGGCGATACTGGAATTGGATACGGGATTCCATTAATAAGCCATCCAAACCCTGATAGGCTAAGGTCAAAGATTTTTCTCT
The DNA here is from genome assembly GCF_963896525.1 of Nodularia sp. LEGE 04288. Classification (NCBI taxonomy): domain Bacteria; kingdom Bacillati; phylum Cyanobacteriota; class Cyanophyceae; order Nostocales; family Nodulariaceae; genus Nodularia; species Nodularia sp. LEGE 04288. The sequence continues at coordinate 3,696 of NZ_CAWQOY010000130.1, read as the reverse complement.
TGGTGGATGTACAGACGCAACGCCATGACCAGCAAAAGCTGCTTTTTCTTCAGATGTCGATTCTACTAAGCGTAAAATTTTACCCCGTTGTTCTCTTTCAACACCGCGAACTTCAAATAAATCAACAAAATCTGCATCGAAGCTGATACTTAATTCAAAGCTGACATTTGTGGTGCTGTAATTAGATATTTCAATTTCTTCAAATAGCGCCCCATTGAGGACAATTTCTCGGCGAACACCAACAGTTTCTGCTTTCAAGTGTTCGTCAATATTGGGGTTAGTACACAGAACGGAAATTGAAAATCCTTTTTCAGCAGTACTGCTCAGAAGGATAGGCGATCGCCCGGCAATTTGCAACTCTAGACGATTGAGAAATCTGGTGTCAGAGCAAAATAGTCCCACGTTGGGGTTACCATCCTGAAGGGAACAACCAGAAATGTTCCCCATTGTATCCGTCACTAAAAATAAATCATCATCTTTAACCGTCAGAGTTGGTTGTGGTCTTTCACTCACAACACAAGGCCATTCCGGTATAGGTAATTGTGCTGCGGGAGTAAAAGTTTTACCATCCAAAGAAATTTTTTCCGGGGTCGTCAGTGTATCCGGTGTCATGAGCCAAAGTTCCAGTTACAGGTGTATGTCAATGGTGTCAACAGGGAAAAGTGCTTCTACAAGGCGATTTCCATCTTTGGGAGTCAAATCAAGAGTCACATATTTTTGCCAAGGGAGTAGACAGGAAATTGATCACAAATCTTTATAAGAGTATATTGTCTATATCTAAAGTCAAGGCTGAAAAATGGTGATTTTCAGCTAATTCATCTCAGTCTCAACCTTCTCAGACCTCATGGAAAGAGAATACTTAGGCAAGATACTAAATTTGCCAATGGTGACAATTTTATTGGGAATTAAGTCCAGAAATACGATGAAATTGTTTGAATAATTTTTGTATATTATTAAATAATAATGTGTAAAATTCAGCTTTAATACAACGAATTTAATTTATCATTAATAATTACTAAATTAAAATCTATACAGCGATTTAAAATCCTTCACATCATGATTTTTGATTATTTTGATCAGAATGGGCAATTTTTTGTGTTTATAGCAGTTCTCTGAGGAGGAATTTGATGAATCGGGGTTGGAGAAATAGGAGTAATTAATTAACCATAAATGAACACAGAAAAATTTGTATTTAGCAGATTAGGAAATGCTATAAACTGTGAGAAGTATAACTACTCAAAGATTTGCCAAAAACTTGATAAAATTAGCGGCTGAAAAAAGTTTAAGCTGGCTTTGTTTGCATTTATGGGCGATTTTAGGCAAATAAACTTTAGCTCAGGCTGATATCAAAGGGGTCTGTTGAATGTATATTGAGCTTAGTAGCTTATAATTTTCAACCTGACGATGCCAGCAAATGGATCAAAAAAACTTAAAAATAAATATCAAGACAAATGTCGCAAACAACTCTTATATCCCAGGATACGTCCCATAAATATCCTATTTTTGTTGGTCTAGTTCTGGAGATTTTTTCAACACTGTCACTACCTTTGTGAAAAGTGGTGTTCAAGATTCTTTACATATTTCAACTGTCTGCTGCACTTGAGAGTCCGTTGTAATTTGTACAATGCAGCTATGACTTGAATCTTTTTTTGTGATTGGGCTTTTCTTTAACGATATTCATGAGCATTTCGTCTTCCGTGCTGAGTGATCTGCTACAATCTATACCCTACCTGCGACCCCAGCTATATTTCAAGGCTTCACTAACAGCCCTTTCCCACGCGATGGAAGATCAGGTTCTGGCGGCAACTTTGGAGCAGCCCTTGGTAATTGCTAGCTTCCAAAGAGAGCGATACTATCGCCAAGAAGCTCATCGCTATCAGCGTTTGGCTATGCGGAGTAATCAAATATACGTCTTATCCGCACCAGAGACGGACTTTGCCAACAGTTCGGAATATTATGAGAAGGTAGCCTTTGAGCCAGAAGATGCCTTGAGTCAAGAATGGCATTTGGTGGTAGTTGCGGATAACTATGCTACTTGTTTGGTGTGCCGAGAAAGTCTGGGTTCTATTGCCAAAAACCAGCAGCTACCAGAATTTAGCCCTAGTCTAGATATGGACACGGCGCGGAGGTTTGAGGGAATCTGGACATCAGAACGGGGAGTTAGCCTCAAAGCAGCTGATTTGCTATTAGACAGAATTTCGGTTTACAGGCCAGACCTGGGAGACAAAATTAAACAGGCTCGCCAGAGGTTTGGCATCGGGGAAACCAGAAATTATTCCCCAACAGAACAAGTGACTGAATTTGCTTGTGACATTGACACTGACCCCTTTGTGCAGCGCTTGGTGACTTATCTGCAAGCTAGCCAGTACAAATTGCATAAAGCCTATCGTTCCATCACTGCCCAAGCCCGAAAAGAGCGTTTAGTCAACTCTATTAGTACAGCGATTCGGCGATCGCTTGACCCCCACGAAGTCCTACAAATAGCTGCACAAGAACTAGGACAACATTTAGGGGCTAGTCGCTGTTTAATTTACCGCGCTCAAGCTACAGATGCCCAGGCAGATATTAAACATGAGTTTTTGATTCCTGGTGTTTTACCTGTGGGTGGGCAAATTTGGCAGTTAGATGAAAATCCTTTATTTGAAGAAGCAATCCAAAACGGTGAGGGCGTTTGTGTCGCTGATACGCTGAGTGATCCTCGTGTGACCAAATCCAAGAAACTGTCCGCAATTGCCCAAAAATTTGCTATTCGTTCTTGGTTAATCGAACCAGTATTTTTTCAAGGACGATTGTTAGGCATTGTGGAATTGCATTATTGCTGTTTACCGCCCCACGAATGGCAACCAGGAGAACTAGATTTGGTAAAAGCGATCGCCACCCAAATGGGCGCAGCTTTAATCCAAGCAGAGGCTTACGCTAACCTAGAAGACCTCAACCAGCAGCTAGAAGCCCTAGACCGCACCCGCAGCAACTTAATCGCCATCACAGGTCACGAACTCCGCACGCCCCTATCCACAATTCAGGTGTGCTTGGAAAGCCTCGCTAGTGAACCCGATATGCCTTTAGAGTTGCAGCAGGTAATGTTGAGTACTGCACTTTCCGACTCAGAACGAATGCGGAAACTGGTGCAAGATTTCCTCACCCTTTCTAACCTTGAAAGCGGACGGGTACAATGGCATCCAGAATCTCTGACTTTACAAGAATGTGTGGATTTAGCTCTCAGCCGACTTCGCACCCGGACTTCAAGCGAGAAACCCCCCCAAGTCAAAACTGAAATTGCCGAAAATCTACCTTTGGTGAGAGCTGATGGTGATTGGCTGGTGGAGGTAATCGCCAAACTGATCGATAATGCTTGTAAATTTACACTGCCTGACGGCAAGATTACAATTACAGCCACCCAAAACAGCAATCAGATGGTGGAGGTGACCGTGGCTGACACTGGACGTGGTATTGAACCCAATCGCCTAGAAATCGTGTTTGACCGTTTCTATCAAGAAGAAGGAGCGCTGCGGCGTACCACTGGCGGGACTGGCTTGGGACTGGCAATTAGCCGCCAAATTGTCACTGGCTGGGGGGGAGAAATTTGGGCAGAATCAAATGGTAAAGACCAAGGTAGCCAGTTTCATTTCACGATTCCTGTTGCTCAAGTGAGTCACGAGGAGAAGAGGCAGGGGGGCAGGGAGCAGGGTGCAGGGG